>DASTWL010000040.1 GCA_035765895.1 Verrucomicrobiia bacterium
TGGAAAGCCCGGCTGGGCACCCCCAAGGCCATCACCGCCATGGCGCACAAACTCGCCCGCATCCTCTGGCACCTGATCAAACACCGCACCCCTTACGACCCGACCGTGTGGCAACACGCCGAAGAAAAACTGAAGCTCAAGAAGATTCAACGCCTCCACCAATCCGCCACCGCCCTCGGCTTTAAACTCATCACCACCACCTGAACTTACACGCCTAGTTTCTTACGAGCCGTCATTCGTGTGGTGCGTGCTCGTGACATATCGTCAATAACGCCGTCAGTCCTTTCGGTCCGAGGTTCAACTCATCTCCAATCAAATTCACCCACCTGGCTCTCTCGATGCCTTTCGGTGTCCACTTGATGCCATACAAGCCTCTCGTGTCATGAAAGAAAAACTCCTTCAGCCAACCAGCCTCAAGCAACTTCTGGCAGATGGCTTCCATATGTGCTCTCAACTCCGATTCATCAGGTGCTGGCATAAAATGGTGGCTCGTGACAAGGCGCTCTCGATGACGGCTAACATGGATTCGGCCAAACGTGGGTAAGGTCTAGCACGGGGCGGTTTGGCCTAGATCGCTCGGGCATGGTGGAATTGAAGGCTGGCTTTTGGCGGGTGGCAAGTTATTTGTTTGGCCTAGTTCATGGCTGACCCTACCTCACCCCAGCCCTCTCCCTCCCGCGCAGGCGGGCCGGAGAGGGAGCGGACTTTGGGCCGCTTGATCCCCAATCCGAAGCTCCGGTTTCTGGACCAGTGCCGGGAGGTGATGCGGTTCAAACGGTTCTCGCCCCGCACGATCGAGGCGTATGTGCATTGGACGCGGCAGTTCATCCTGTGGAGCGGGAAGCGCCATCCCAAAGACCTGGGCGGACCGGAGGTGCGGGCGTTTCTCGGTCATCTGGCGGCGGAACGTCAGGTGGCGGCCTCGACGCAGAACCAGGCTTTGAACGCGCTGGTTTTCCTGTATCAGGAAGTGGTGGGGATGGAGTTGGGGGCGCTGGGCGAATTCGAGCGGGCGGAGCGACCGGAGCGGGTGCCGGTGGTGTTGAGTCGTGAGGAGGTGCGGGCATTGCTGGACGCGATGGAGGGGACGCCGCAGTTGATCGCGCGGTTTCTTTATGGCACGGGGATGCGGTTGCTGGAGGGGTTGCGAGTGCGGGTGAAGGATCTGGATTTTGCGCGCGGGCAGGTGATCGTGCGCGGCGGCAAGGGGGACAAGGACCGGGTGACAATGTTGCCGACAAGTTTGCGCGAGGCGTTGCAGGCGCAGTTGCACCGGGCGCGCGAGTTGCACGAGAAAGACTTGGCGGCGGGCTTCGGTGAGGTGTGGACGCCGGGGGCGATCCGGGTGAAGTGGCCCAAGGCGGGGCGGGAGTGGGGCTGGCAATGGGTGTTCCCGAGCGCGGAACTGAGCGTGGATCCGGAAACGAAGGCGCGTCGGCGTCATCACGTGACGGATGCAGCGGTGCAACGAGCCGTCAAGTTGGGCGCGATGAAGGCTGGCCTGCTCAAGCGCGTGTCGCCGCATGTGCTGCGCCATTCCTTCGCCACGCATCTGCTGGAGGGCGGCACGGACATCCGGACCGTGCAGGATTTGCTGGGGCACAAGGACGTGAGCACCACGCAGATTTACACCCACGTCATGCAGAAGCCGGGCCTCGGCGTGCGCAGTCCGCTGGATGGTTAAGGCGGAATGCGGAATGCGGAATGCGGAGTGCGGAATGCGGAGTGCGGAATGCGGAGTGCTGACTTTGATTGGCCGCAATCGCGCCCCATCCGATTGGGCGACCACGACATTATTCGAGCCGCTCCCGCCCGCCAGGGGTTGGCGCGTGGGAGTCGCAGCAGGATGCGTTGGCGGGCGTGGTTGGATCGATGTGTGGGCTCACGTAGGGAATGCCCAGGTTGAGTCCGCGCAGAATGAGCAGCGCCGCCAGGAGGCCGAAGCTGACGGGCACGAGTTTGCGCCAATACCGTTGCAGGCGCAGGTGCAGGAGCCGGCCGGCCAGGGCGAGGCCCAGCATCATCGGCACCGTGCCGAGGCCGAACAGCGCCATGTAACGCGCGCCGCCCAAGGCATCGCCGGTGGTGGTGGCGGCGGCGCCGGCCCAATAAACGAGTCCGCACGGGAGCAGTCCGTTCACCGCGCCAAACGCGAATTGCGCGGGCAGCCGGTGCTGGCGCAGCAGGCGTCCCAGGATGGCTTTCAGGAACCCGACGGGGCGGGAGATGAGCACGGTGGTGTGGCGCAGCGGCCAGGCGGACACGCCCAGCAGGATGGCGGCGCCGGTCGCGACGGAAATCCAGCGTTGCCAGCCGGCGAGGCCGAGCAGTTGCCCCAGCCCGCCAAAGAGCAATCCCAACGTCGCGTAGGTCAGGATGCGGCCCGCGTGGTAGGCGAGTTTGCCCGCGAGGTGCGTTCCCCACCGGCCCGGCGCGGCGGGCAGGGCCAGCACCAGCGGACCGCACATACCCGCGCAATGCAGGCTGCCGGCGAGGCCGAGGGCGAAGGCGGTCCAGAGTTGCATCAGAACGGCACGGGCAGCGGGCCCGGCGGACGAGGGTTAAGCGGTCGGTCCGGCTGGCTTTGCGCCACCTGACGCAGGCCGATGATGACTTTCTGATCGTAATAATAATCCGCGCCGCCGGTCTTCCACGACATGCGCACGTGCCACAGCCCCGTGCTCAACTGCGCGGCGTCGATGGCCTGGGTCCCCTGGGCGTCGAGTTGCAGGGGCAGGGTTTGATCCAGTTTGGCGGATGAAGGCCGATACAACTGGATCCAGCCTTTCAACGCGGCGCCGCGATGGCTCGCGGGGAGCGACACCGTGATGCGCCGGGCCGCTTCGTCGTAGCGCACGGTGGCGGCCGCCTGCAACGAAGCCGCGCGATGGACGCGGTCCAACTGGTCCTGGTAATGCACTTCCTGTTCGTAGTAATCCGCGGCGACGAGATCCACCTTGTGCCGGTTGCAGAAGATGACGAAGGCGACGGCGCTGCAGATCGCGACGGAAAAGAAGGCGATGAGGCTGACGGGCCAGGGATTGAACGTTTTCATGACAGGACGAATGGGTTACCGGCGCGGGCCGATGAAAATGGTTTTGACGGTGTCGAGCCGTTTGCCGCCCGAGTAAACGCCGACGACGAGCGGCGTGTTGCCGGAGGCGAGCTGGTCGGGGGCGATTTCCACCAGGACGGACGATTCGATTTGCTGTTCGCCCGGCACGACCGCCTGGCCGCCAAAAACACTGAGCGTGCCGTCGATGTTTTCCAGCTTCAGTTCCACCGGCATGTCGTGGTGCGTTTTGTTGGTGAGCTTGAGCAGATAGAGATTGCTGATGCGGCCGTCCGGCGAGGTTTGAAACAGGCCGCCGGGCGCGCGGAGCAGGGCGGTGTCCACGTCGGAGCGGGTAAGCAGGAGGGTGACCAGACCAAGGCCCAGGAGGAGCAGCACCGTGCAGTAACCGATGAGGCGCGGCGTCACCCGGAGGCGTTCGCCCTTTTCGATGCCGTTCAGGGAGGCGAAGCGAATCAGTCCGCGCGGCCGGCCGATTTTGGTCATCACGTTGTCGCACGCGTCGATGCACGCGGTGCAGTTCACGCACTCCATTTGCGTGCCGTTCCGGATGTCGATGCCCGTTGGACACACGGCGACGCACTGGTGGCAGTCCACGCAATCGCCGGCCCCGCTGGTTTTGCGTTCCGCGGCGGTCTGGCTCCGGCGCAGCGGGCCGCGTTTCTCGCCGCGCTTGTAATCGTAGGCCACGACGATGGTGTTTTCGTCCAGCAAGGTGGATTGAAAGCGGCCGTAGGGGCAGATGAACGTGCAGGCCTGTTCGCGGAACCGCGCGAAAATGCCGTAGAACAGCAGGGTGAACAACCCCATGAAGGTCAGGCCGGTCAGGTGGCTGGCCGGGTTGTCGCGAATGATCTTCAGCAAGGCGTCGCTGCCGATGATGTAGGCGAGCAGGGTGTTGCCGATGACGAAGGACAACCCGAGGAAGAGGCCGTGCTTGGCGAGTTTCTGGAAGATTTTGCGGGCCGACCACGGCGCCCGGTCGAGTGCCCGTTGCGCGGGCGCGTCGCCTTCGATCCAGTATTCGATGCGGCGGAAGACCATTTCCATCATCACGGTCTGCGGGCAGGTCCAGCCGCACCACAACCGGCCGAACGCCGCCGTGAACACGGCAATGCCGGTGAGGAACAACAGGAAGCCGAACGCGAAGATCAGGTTGTCCTGCGGCCAGAAGATGACGCCGAGAATCGAGAACCTGCGCTCGGGCAGGTTGATCATCAGCAGCGGGTTGCCGTTGATGTGGATGAACGGTCCGGCAAACATGACGGCGATCAACCCGAAGCTGACCCAGAGCCGCGCGAGGTAATAGCGCCCGCGCGGCTTCCGGGGATACAGCCACACGCGATGCCCTTCCTTGTCCGCCGTGGACAAATGATCGCGGAAGTCGTTCCAGTTGACGTTCTGGACGCTGTCGCGTTCCTCGGATGCGGGCTTGGGCTGGTCTTCGTTCGCCATGGTTCTCCGTAACGTCTTATTCAAACTCCGACGGGCCGGTTTTCACGGGCGCCTGATTCTCGGGCGGTTTTGGGTTCACGGGATGGGTTCCGCGCAGCGTGTAAATGTAGCTGGCGGCGGCATAAATCTCCGCCGGCTTCAGCACGCCCTTCCACGTGACCATGCCCTTGGCGGGCACGCCGTTCCAGATGGTGCGGAGGTTGTCCACGAAGTTCGAACCGTGAATCCAGTAATCGTCGCACAAGTTCGGGCCGACGAGGCCGCCGCCATCCGGCCGATGACACGGGGCGCAGAGCTTGAGGAAGAGCTGATGGCCCTGGGCGATGACGGCGGGGTCCGGCGAAGGCGTCTGGGTGGCCATTTCCGCCTCGAACTTCGCCATGGCCGCCTGTTTGATGGCGTTGCCCGCCTTCATTTCGGCCTCGTATTCGGTGCGCATCTGGCCTTCGGTGGCGAGACTGCCGCGGGCGAACACGTGGTAATAGCCCAGGTAGCACACCGCGAAAATGTTGCAGCTCCAGAACAACCACACCCACCAGCGCGGGAGTTTGTTGTCGAGCTCGCGGATGCCATCATACTCGTGATCGAGCAACAGCGGATCTTGGGGTTCGTTATTCATGGGTCGTTTCTGAATTCAGGTCGGCGGGTTGGTTTTCGAGCGGCGCGGCGGCCATGCGGTTGAGATAGGGCTTTTTCAGGGTGAACGCCCAGATCAGCATCGCGCTGAACACGCCGAAAAAGATGCCCAAGGAAATCAAGCCGTAGTGCTCGATGCCGCCAATCAGGGTGAGAATGCTTTTGAACATGAGGTCAGCGGGTTAAGGCGGCGGTGGTGGTGACGTTCGTGGCCGCAGGCGCGGACTTGATGTCCGTGCCGAGCCGTTGCAGGAACGCAATCAGCGCGATGATTTCGCGGTCGGCGGGCGCGTTCGTGATGGAACCGGCCTTCAAGTTCTGCACGACCTTTTCCGCCTGCGCGGCCAGCTCCTTTTGCGCCGGGCCGTTCTCGTAGCCGGCGGGGTAGGGCACGCCGACCGTGCGCAGCGCCTTCAGCCGGCCGGGCAGGGCGTTGGTGTCGATGGTCTGTGAGAACAGCCACGGATAATTCGGCATGATCGAACCCGGCGAGGTCGAGCGTGGATTCTCCATGTGGTTGTAATGCCACGCGTCGGGATATTTGCCGCCGATGCGGTGCAGGTCCGGCCCCGTGCGCTTCGAGCCCCACAGGAACGGATGATCGTAAACGAATTCGCCGGCCTTGGAGTATTCGCCGTAGCGTTCGGTCTCGGAGCGGAACGGCCGCACCATCTGCGAATGGCAGCCCACGCAGCCTTCACGGATGTAGATGTCGCGCCCCATGACCTCGAGCGGCGTGTAGGGCTTCACGCTGGCGATGGCCGGAACGTTCTCCTTCACGAGGAACAGGGGGACGATTTCGATGAGGCCGCCAACCATGACGGCGAGCGTCGTCAGCACGGTGAAGGTGACCGGCACGCCCTCGAGCCAGCGGTGCCAGTGACCTTTCGTGGCGTGCTCCGGCGCGCGGTCCACCGCCGCCTGCACCTCCTCGTCGCCGATGAACTGGCCGGCTTTGGCGGTCTTGTAGAGATTGACGATCATCAGCACGATGCCGAACACATACAGCGAACCGCCGAGCGCGCGCAGCTTGTAGAGCGGCACGATGCGGATGACTGTCTCGAGGAAGTTCGGGTATTGCAGGAAGCCGTCCGGCGTGAATTGTTTCCACATCAACCCCTGCGTCACGCCGCTGACATACATCGGCACCACGTAAAACATCATGCCCAGCAGGCCGATCCAGAAATGGTAGTTGGCCAGCTTGGTGGACCAGAGCTTGGTGTTCCACAGCCGCGGGAACAGCCAGTAGAGCATGGAGAACGTGAGGAAGCCGTTCCACCCGAGCGCGCCGGTGTGCACGTGCGCAATCGTCCAGTCCGTGTAGTGCGACAGCGCGTTCACGCTCTTGATGGCGAGCGTCGGGCCTTCGAGCGTCGCCATGCCGTAGGCGGTGACGGCCACGACCATGAACTTGAGCATGGGCTCCTGCCGCACCTTGTCCCACGCGCCACGCAAGGTCAGGAGGCCGTTCAACATGCCGCCCCAGCTCGGCGCGATGAGCATCACGGAGAAGGCCATGCCCAGCGACTGCGCCCAGTCGGGCAGCGCGGTGTAGAGCAGGTGATGCGGCCCCGCCCAGATGTAAACGAAGATCAGCGCCCAGAAGTGAATGATCGAGAGCCGGTAGCTGAACACCGGCCGGCCCGACGCCTTCGGCAGGAAGTAATACATCAGGCCGAGGTAGGGCGTGGTCAGGAAGAACGCCACCGCGTTGTGGCCATACCACCACTGCACGAGCGCGTCCTGCACACCGGCGTAAATCGAGTAGCTCTTGAACAGGCTGGCCGGCACTTCGAGCGAATTGAAAATGTGCAGCAGGGCGACCGTGATGGCCGTCGCGATGTAGAACCAGATCGCGACATACATGTGCTTCTCGCGCCGCCGGAGGATGGTGCCCAGCAGGTTCACGGTGAACGCGACCCAGACGACCGCGATGGCGATGTCGATCGGCCATTCGAGCTCCGCGTATTCCTTCGAGGTGGTGAGCCCGAGCGGCAGCGTGATGGCGGCGGAAACGATGATGGCGTTCCAGCCCCAGAAATTGAACCAGCTCAACCCGTCGCTGAACATGCGGGCCTTGCAGAGCCGTTGCAGCGAATAGTAGATGCCGGTGAACATGCCGTTGCCCACGAAGGCGAAGATCACCGCATTCGTGTGCAGCGGCCGGATGCGACCAAACGTGGTGAAGGGCGTGTTGAGGTTCAGGTCCGGCCAGAACAACTGGCAGGCAATCAGCAGTCCCGCGGCAGTGCCAATCAACCCCCAGAAGGCGGTGGCGATGGCAAACGCGCGGACAACGCGGTTGTCGTATTTGAAGGTTTCTACGTTCGTCATGTTGGTGTGTTTGGGTTCCGGGTTTCCAAGTCAGTGGCTTTGGGCGAAAGGGGCGGGTCCTCTGGCAGCATGCGCAGCGCGGGCGTCTCGGTGTCCTCGAATTGCCCGGAACGCACGGACCAGATGTAGGCCACCAGAAAGAGGCCGGCCAGCAGCAGGCTCGCGGGCAGCATGAGATACAGGGCGTTCACGCAGCACCTCCGGGGGCGAAAGCCAGGTCGTCCGGGCGGGCGCCGCGAACCGCGCCGGCTGCGCCTGCGGTCAGGCGGCTCCGGGGGCCGAACCCGGCCCGGCGCGCCGCCCAGCGCGTGACGCCACAGGCGAAAGCCACCACGGAAATCGAACTCACCGGCATCAACACGGCACAGACGAGCGGCGACAGCCGGCCGCTGGCGGCGATGGCCAGCCCGGCGACGTTGTAGGCCGCCGACAGGGCGATGCTCAACCAGACGATGCGCACCGCGGCTTTCGCGAAACGCAGCACGTCGGCCAGGCGCGCCACGTCCGCCGCGGCGAGGATGATGTCGCTGGCCGGCGAAAAGGCGCCGATGTTTTCCACCACCGCCACGCCGATGTCGCTTTGGCGCAGGGCGCCGGCGTCGTTCAGACCGTCGCCCACCATCATCACCGTTTGGCCTTCCGCCTGCCGGTGCTGGATGAACTCAAGCTTGTCCTGGGGCGTCTGGTGGAAGTGCAAATGGGCTGCGGTGCCGAACAGCGCCTGAAACCGGGCCTGTTCCCGGGCACTGTCGCCGCTCAACAGCACCAGTTCATGTTGCGGGGCCAGATCGCGCACCAGGTCCGTCAGACCCGCGCGCAACGGCGAGGACATCGTGAACGCGCCGCGATACTTGCCGTCCACTGCCAGATACACCGAGGCGCTGCGTTCAGTTGCGGCCGGTGGCAGGGCCAGTCCCTGTTCGCCCAGCCAACGCGCGGAACCGAGCAGCACCGCGTGGCCATCGACGGTGGCGGCCACGCCGCAACCCGGTTTTTCCGCAAAGGCAGTCACGTTGGCGGCCGGCCAATCCCGCTCGAGCGCGGCCGCGATGCGGACGGGCAGGGGGTGCGTGGACTGCCGGGTGACCGCCGCCAGCCAGGCCTGTTCCCCGGCCGACAGGGCGGCGCCGGTGAATTCAACGCGGGCCCCGCCGGGCGCGGTGAGCGTGCCCGTTTTGTCGAACACGACGGCATCCACCCGCGCGAGGGTTTCGAGCACCTGTGGATTTTTGACGAAGATGTTTTGCCGGCCGAGCACGCGTTGCGCCGTGCCCAGCGCGAACGGCGCGCTCAAGGCCAGCGCGCACGGACAGGCGACAATCAAGATTGAGGTGAACGCTTTCCAGGCGAGGGGCGTTTGGCCTTGAAGCCACCACGCGAGCCCGGCGCCGAGGGCGATCACGGCCACGGCGGCGGTGAACCGCCGCGCGTAGCGGTTGAGCACGGAATCCAGCGGGCGCGCGCGGGGCTTGGTGAACGCCTCGTGATTCCAGAGCGACGTAAGGTAGCTTTGCGACACGGGCTTGACGGTTTCCAATTCGAGCAGCCCGCCCCGTTGCTGGCCGCCGGCGTAAACGAGGTCGTTGACCTGTTTGGCCACCGGCTCGGCTTCGCCGGTGACGAAGCTGTAATCGATCAGCCCGGTGCCGCCGACGATGCGGGCGTCCGCTGGAACCAGCTCGCCATGCCGCAGCCGGAGCCGGTCGCCGACGGCCAGCGCGGACAGCGGCACCGTTTCCTCGCCGCGCGCGCCCAGGCGCACGACCGACAACGGGAAGAACGATTTGTAGTCGCGCTCGAAGCTCAACCGTTCGTAGCTCTTTTGCTGGAACCAGCGGCCGATGAGCAGGAAGAAAATCAGCCCGCAGAGGGAATCAAAGTAGGCCGCGCCGGTGTGCGCCAGCACGGCGTGAACGCTTTGCGCAAAGAGGGCGACGAGGCCGGCGGCGATGGGCAGTTCGATGGTCAGCACGCGCTGCCGCACGCACGTCCCGGCGGCGCGCCAGTAATCCGCCGCGCTGTAAACCAGCACCGGCAGGGCCAGCAGCAGCGACAACCAGCCGAAAACCGGCGTGAACCGCACCGCGCTCACCGAATCGAGCCCATGATAGAGGCAGATGCTGATGAGCATGATGTTCCCAAAGGCAAAGCCGGCCACGCCGATTTGCAGGAGCAGCCGGCGGTCGGTCGGTGTCCGTTGCGCGCCGTCGAGGCTGCCCAGGCTCAACGCGGGCTCGTAGCCGAGGGACGCCAGCAGGGTGACCAGTTCACTCAGGGTCACCTGCGCGTCAGTGAATTGAACGGCGAGTTCCTTCCTCGCGAAATGGACCGTGGACCGGCCGATGCCGGGCTTGAGCCGGAACAGGTTTTCCAGCAGCCAGACGCACGCAATGCAATGCATGCTGGGAATGGTGAACGTGACGCGGCTGACCTGGCCGTCGCTGAAATCCACCAGCTTCGCCCGCACCGGGGGCTCGTCCAGGAAAAGGAACTGTTCCCGGCGCGTGGGCCGCCGGATGGTAACGCCCGCCCGTTCGTTGAGCTGGTAGAAGTGGCTCAGGCCGTTTTCGGTGAGAATTTCAAAAACGGTCTGGCAGCCCGCGCAACAGAAGTCATGCCCGCCCGCGTGGACGGCGCCGGCCCGGCACGGCAGGCCGCAATGCCGGCAGCAAACCGCCGCCGCCGGTCCGTCGGGGACCGGCGTTGGGGCGTCGATGGTAATCGTTTCGGCCATGCCGCGTGACCGGTCCGGCAAACGCAAAGCCGGTCATTGGTCACGGCGCATGGGAAACCATTGGGTCCGCGGAGAACTACGCCGAAATTGGCATTCCCTTGCCAATAATTGTCCGTGAGGGGTGAAGCGTTCAGGCCGTCGGCGTCGGCTCGGACTCCGCCGGCAGTTCGGGCGCGGGCTCGCCGGTCAGGCGGATGGTGCTGTTGGTGAACTTCACCAGGTGATTCGTCGCGATGGCGTAGGCCTTTTGCGCCTTTTCCAGCCCCTCGCCCACGTCCTCAAACTTCTTCTGGAAGTTGCCAAAATGTTTTTGCGCGAGGCGGATCTGTTCGAGCGTCTTCTCGACGCTCTTGGCGAATTCAAACTGGCTCATGCTCATCGCGATCGAGCGCAGTGTGATGACCAGCGTGTTGGGCGACACGGGAAACACGTTCAGCTTGTGGATGGCCGCCAGCAGTTCGCCGTCGCGGATGACCTCGAAATAAATCGTCTCGCTCGGCAGGAACATCAGGGCAAGATCGGTCGTGCCGTGCTCGGGGTGAATGTATTTTTCCGCGATGCTCTTTGCCTGCGTCTTGATGGCGGTGGCCAGCTGGGCGCGCGCCCCGGCCAGTTGGCCTGGATCATTCGTCTCGAACAGCGGCAGGATCGCCTCGCGGTTGAATTTGCTGTCGATGGGCAGTTTGAACTTGGGGAACTTCACCACCGCGTCCACCGCCTCGCGCGAGCCGGGCACGATGTTGACCTGCTCCTCGAACGCCGCCGCCGGCAGAAAATCCGCCAGCAGCCGGCTCAGCTCGGCCTCGCCGAACTTGCCGCGCAAGTGCGGCAGCTTGAGCAGCGTGTTCAACTCGTTGATCGAGGTGCCCACCGCGCCCACGTTGCGCAACTGCTCCTCCGCGGCCTTGAGATGCTCCTGCACCGCCTTGAAGTGCGCAAAGCCCTCCTGGATGTTCTTCTCCAGCTTCGACTGCACCTGCTCGCTGATGCTCTGGAGCTTTTCATCCACCTTGGCGCGGATGTTTTCGAGATTCGCGGACGTCTTCTGCTCCAGCCCCTCGAAGCGCGCCTGCAACGTCTTCGTGGCGGCGTCCAGCGACTGCGCGAGTTCGCCGCGCGCCACGCGCGCCGACTGGGCCTGCGATTCGGCGAGCTGCTCGAACTTGCTCTGCAACGTGCCCGAAAGCTGGGCCAGCCCCTGCGCCAGCTCGGCGCGGGATTCCTTCAAGCCCGTCTGGAGGCGGTCGCCCAGCTCCAGTTGCAAACCGCCCTTCACCTGTTCCACGCGTGCCGCCATGTCGGCCGTGGCCTTGTTGAACTCTGCCTTCAAGGCTGCCTCCGTCCCGGCCAGCTGCTCCCGCATGCCGCTCTCGGGGCGGCGGGACAGCAGAAAGATGACGACGGCAAAGCCGGCGAGCAGCAAAACCGCGAGGAAAATGTCCGGGCCAGTCATCGGTTCAGGATGTTGCACCCCCGTGCAGGCGACCAGCGGAAAAATGGCCGGAAGAGGCGCGACTCCGGACGGCGAACGCCGCTCCTGCGCGCGACGATCACCTCACTGAAAAAACCTGGCGGAAATCCACAACCCGGTTGACAACCCTCATGGGCGCTGCGGCTGGCGGCGCAAAGCCTGCACCGGGCGCAGAACTACTTTGGGGATCTCTACCGGCGCTGGCAGGCGCGGCTGGGCAGTCCCAAGGCCATCACGGCGATGGCGCACACTTGAGCGGACGACCCGCGAAAGGAATGCGACCGGAGGGAGCAGGCCCGCCGGGCCGAGCGAGCGA
>DASTWL010000041.1 GCA_035765895.1 Verrucomicrobiia bacterium
TATTGCATCGCGGCAGTTTGGTTCAGCGATAGGTTTGATGCAATTCCACAGGCGCGGCCTTCTTGCGGGCGCGCAGACGAATGTTCAACACCTCCACGCCCACTGAAAAAGCCATGGCAAAATAGATGTAACCCTTCGGCACCTCCTTGTGGAACCCTTCGGCCACGAGCGTGAAGCCGATCAACAACAGGAAGCTCAGCGCCAGCATTTTCAACGTCGGATGGCGGTTGATGAAGTCGCTGATGCGGCCCGCAAACACCAGCATGAAGACCAGCGCGATCACGACTGCCGCGATCATCACGCCCAGCTGGTTGGCCATGCCGATGGCGGTGATGACCGAATCCAGCGAGAACACAATGTCGAGCACGAGGATTTGTGCTATCACGCCGATGAAGCTGGGCGCCACGCGCGTGGTCCCCCCGCCATCCTCACCTTCGAGTTTGACGTGGATTTCATGGGTGCTTTTTCCCAGCAGGAACAGGCCGCCGACAATCAGGATCAGGTCGCGGCCGGAAACGGGATGTGGATGCGCGAGCAGACCGAACGTGGGGATCTCAAACCACGGCGCGGTCAATTTCGCCATCCAGCTCAATCCCGCCAGCAGCAGCACGCGAGTGATGAGCGCGAGGCTCAGGCCGAGTTGCCGGGCCCTGGCCTGTTGATGTCCGGGCAGCTTGCCGGAGAGGATTGAGATGAAGATGACGTTGTCGATGCCGAGGATGATTTCGAGCACCGTCAACGTCAGCAGCGCGATCCAGATTTCGGGCTGGGTGATCCATTCCATGGGGCGGAATTTTCGTTACCGCGCCGCCACCGGCAAGGAACAAACGAGCCCAAGATTGTAATGGCGCGCCCGGATGGCGGGCCGGCGCTTAAACCGCGTAGTGCTTCAGCTTCCAGGGCTTGCGGTATTCGCGCTCGTAGGAAATCGCGCGGCGGGCGGCGTGGTTGGCGACGTCCTGCGCCTTGGCGTCCCATTGCACGGTGAGGCCGGTTTGGTAGGAGATGTTCCCGAGGTGGCAGAGCATCGTGGTTTTGGCCAGTGACTCGATGTCGGAATGCGGCCGCGCGCGCGTCTTGATGCAATCGAGGAAATTTTGCCAGTGCGTGTTCGGCCCGCGCACGGAATCCCCCGGCCCCGGATAAGCCTGGTCATCGTCATCCTTTGGGAACCAGCGCACGGCCATGCGATCCACGATCAATGTTCCATTTTCGCCGATGAATTCCGAGCCGTGGTCCTTGCCGCCGTCCAGGCCGCGGTTGTTGCCCTGCCGGTGCTCCCAGATGAGCTGCCATTGCGGGAAGCGATACAGTGTCTGCATCGTGTCGGGCGTGTCGCGGTCGTCGTCGGCCAGGAAAATGCCGCCCTCGCTGTGCACGTGAATGGGGTCCGATTCGCGCATGCCGAGCAGAACGATGTCGATCATGTGCGCGCCCCAGTCTCCGATCTTGCCGGTGCCGGTCTGGAAGAACCAGCGCCACGTGTTGTGACAACGGTTGGGCTGATAGCCGAACATCTTGGCGGGGCCGACCCAGAAGTCCCAATCGAGTCCGGCCGGAACAGGCATGGGATGCTGGTGGCCAAGCGGATTCGGCGGCGTCAGATTCCACGCGCGGCACAATTGGATTTTGCCCAGTTTGCCCGAGCGCACAAATTCGATGGCCTGTTGAAAGTGCGGCACGCTGCGTTGCCACGCCCCAATCTGGACGACGCGTTTGAAATGTTGGGCGGCGGCGGCCATGGCCTTGGCCTCGACAAAACTATGCGACACGGGCTTTTCGCAATAGATGTCCTTCCCGGCCTCGCACGCGGCGATGAACGGGATGGCATGCCAGTGGTCCGGCGTGCAAATCACCACCGCATCGATGTCCTTGCGGTCGAGAACCTGGCGAAAGTCGCCATAGATTTGAGGCGCGCGTTCCTTGCGTTTGAGCACCTCGGCAACGGCCTGCTGGGCGTGCGTCGCATCCACATCGCAAATGGCGGCGATCTCCACGCCCGGGCGGTCCAGAAACGAATTCAGGTTGGCCCTGCCCATGCCCCCCACGCCAATCATGCCGAGGACAATTTTTTCATTCGCGCCCTGCGCTTGCGCAAAGGCGCGGTGGCTCAGGGCCGCCACGCCGGCCGCGGCGGTGGCGGTGGTTTTTAGGAATGAACGACGGTCAAGCGGTGTGGTCATAATGGCAATCCTTCAGGCATGCAGGTTCACGGTTGCAAGGAATTGACCTTGAAAGCCGGTGCAGCATTCGATTTTTCCCGGGTCAGGCGAAATCGTAAACCAGCACCTTCTTGACGAGGCGCTTCACGTATTTTTCCACGAACTCGACGTGGCGCGGGTGAACCTGATAGGCGTCCTGTGTTGATTTGTCCGGGAAGACCATGTTCAGCGCGACCTGATACGTCTGGTCCACCACCGACCGGTGGCTGCCCACCATCTGGCCGACGTGAAATTGCTGCACGCCCGGGAGCGGTTTGAGGTAATCGTTGCAGGCCGCCACCAGTTCCGCGACGGCATTGGGCTGCGCGGGATCGGTCCAAAAAATGACGATGTGTGAAAACATGCGTCGCAATGTTTCGCGGGCCGGCACGCGGCGCAAGAGGAAAGGCCGGCGGGCCGGCGGAAAATCGCCCCGCAGTCAGTTGCCGTGACCGCGGCGCCAGCGCCAGACGGCAAACAGGGAGAAGATAAATACGGCCAGCGCATAGCCAATCATGCCAATGCCCACGCCCACGCTGATGAGGGTGAGGCCGCCCAACAAGAGCAAGGCCGTCCCCACCAGCGCGAAGAGCAGGCATTGGCCGAACAGGCAGGCCACGAACAGCGCGGGCCGGCTTTCAGCCAGGCGTTCGCTCATCCAGAAGCGATAAGCGTCCTCCCCCATCGTCCGCATCAGCCAGGCATTTTGAAAGTTGCGCGCCGCGACGAGCACGCTGGTCGTGCTGATGATGAGCGCCGGCAGTGGAGTGCGGGCAAAGCCCACGCAGAGCACAAGGTTGACGACGCCGCCCCACTTCCACCCCAGCCGTTTGGCAATGGGGTTGCCCTCCAGCACCAGGCGCGGCGTGGCGACCCACGTGCTCAGGAAATCCATTCCCCGCGCGAACAGCAGCAGCGCGAGAAAAATGAAATACTCGCGGCTGGCGAAGGGAATGGGATCGTCCATGGCAATCGGGCGGGACATCATTGGCGCGGCCCGGCGGGGACCACGCCAGGAATCAGGGGGGGCAAGGCCGGCCGCCTACTTTTTCTTCCCGTAGAGTTCCTCGGGCGTTTTCAACTGCGGTTCGGTGAGCTTCCAGGTTTCGCCCTTGCCCTCAATCGAACGGAAGAAGCAGCTCTGGTAGCCTTCGTGGCATGCCGGGCCGTTTTGCTCGACCTGGATGAGCAGCGTGTCACCATCACAGTCGAAGGCGATGTCCTTCACGGTTTGCGTGTTGCCGCTTTCCTCGCCCTTCATCCAGAACTTCTGGCGTGAGCGGCTCCAGAAATGGGTCTTGCCCGTCTCGATGGTTTTTTCGAGCGACGCGCGGTTCATCCACGCCATCATGACGACGCGACCGGTCTTTTGTTCCTGCACGATGGCCGGGATCAGGCCGTCGGACGTAAACTTGAGTTTGTCGTAAAAGCTCATGGCACGGGGCATTTTAAATTCCCGGCGGCCGATTTACGATGGAAAAGAATGACCGGACGCCCGAATCGCCGGTGGAACGAACAAAAACTGTCGGCCGGCAGCTGCCCGCCCGGATTCCGCGCGTCAATGCAGCAACAGCAGGATTCCCATGCCCGCCGCAAGCGTGAGCGCGGTGACCGGGAGGCCAAGTTTGGCGTAGTCCCAAAAGCCCATCTCGACGTGTTCGCGTGACGATTCCACGACGATGATGTTGGCCACCGAGCCAAGAATGGTGAGGTTGCCGGCCAGCGTCGTCGCCAGCGCCATGACCTTCCACATCAACTCCGGCTCGGCAAAGTTGGCGATCCATTTGCCGGCTACCAGCACGAACGGGACATTGGAAAACACGTTCGAGCCCGCGACCGAGAACCACGCGAAATTCCAGGCCTGCGCTCCCGCCGAAACCCCGAACATGCCGTGCAGACGTTGAAAGATCTGGTCCGGCAGGCCCGTGCCATTCAAGCCCTCGACGACGATGAACAACGCCGCAAAAAAAACCAGCAGGTGCCAGTCCACCAGCTTGAGCACTTCGTGAGTGTCGCGCCGGGCGAGCACCATGACCAGCACCCCGCCCCCCAGCGCGGTCCAGGCGAGGTTGAAACCGGCCACGAAACCGGCAAAAACCAGTGTCAGGACGATCAACGTCAACCGCAACAGCCGGTGATCCAGCGCCCGCGCCGGACCCTCCGGACGTTGAATGGTGACGTGGCGCAACACGTGCCGAAAGCTGAAGGACAGCACTGCGTATTGAACTGCCAGGCCCGCGAGCGCCACCGGCAGCAGCGACAGCGAGAACCGCAGAAAGGGTATGCCCGAGAGGTGGCCGATGATCATGTTTTGGGGGTTGCCGACCAGCGTGGCCACGCTGCCAATGTTGGCGCTCATGGCGAGCGCCAGCAGATACGGGCGCAGCGGGAGCCTGCCCCGGACCATCACCGTCACGACCAGTGGCGTGAGCATCAGGCAGACCGTGTCGTTGACGAGCACCGCCGACAGCCCGCCGGCCGTGATGATGAGATAAAACAGCAGCGCCCGCGGGGTTTTCGCGACACGCAAAATCCAGTCTGCCGCCCAATCGAAGAAGCCCGCGAGGTAAAGATACGCCGAGATGAGCATCATCCCGAGCAGGAGCACCAGCGTGTCGTAATCCACGGCGCGATAGACGCGCTCCGGCGTCATCACACCGCACGCCACCATCAGCACGGCGCCCAGCAACGCGGCGGCCGGCCGGTTCAACGGCAGCAGCTTGAACTGCCGCCCGCTGATGAGTGCATAGGTGACGCCGAAGATCGCAATGGCGAGGAGTTCCTTTTTTTCCGGACTCACGACGCTGGGTTCGGTTTAATCCGTCATGCGGACCGGGATATTTTTCCCGGTCAGAAACCGTTTCACGTCGCCCACCGTGTAGGTGCCGAAGTGGAAGATGCTCGCGGCGAGGACGGCGTCGGCTTTGCCTTCGAGCAGCACGTCGGCCAGGTGTTCCAGCTTGCCCGCCCCGCCGCTGGCCACGACGGGCACGCTGACGGATTCGCTGACGCGGCGCGTAATGACTAGATCGAACCCGGCTTTCGTGCCGTCAGCGTCAATCGAGTTGAGCACGATTTCGCCGGCACCGAGCGAAACGGCGCGTCCGGCCCATTCGACCGCTTCCATGCCGGTGGGCTTGCGGCCGCCGGCTTTGAACACTTCCCAGCGGTTCGGCGAGACCTTCTTGCAGTCAATCGAGACGACGATGCATTGGCTGCCGAATTTTTCCGCTCCGGCCCGGATGAGGTCCGGCGTTTCAATGGCCGAGGAGTTGATGCTGACCTTGTCGGCGCCTGCGCGCAGCATCGTAAACATGTCGTCCACCGTGCGGATGCCGCCGCCGACGGTCAGCGGCATGAAGCACTGGTCCGCCGCACGTTCGATGACTTCGACCATGGATTTGCGGCCGTGCGCGGTGGCGGTGATGTCGAAGAACACCATTTCGTCGGCGCCTTGTTCATTGTAGCGGAGCGCGAGTTCAACCGGGTCGCCCACGTTGCGGAGGCCGCCCGTCTCGGCGCGTCCAAATTGCACACCGCGGGTGACCTGTCCATCGTGAACGTCGAGGCACGGAATGACACGTTTGGCCAGCACGGAGGCAGTGTGGCGGTTTCGGGCGGGGGAAACAATCCCGGCGTGCCGTGGCGGGCCGGCCTCTCCCCCCGCACGCCGGGTTCGAAGTGCCTGCGCGCCAGGTTGCTGCCGGGGTTTACCCGGTTGGGAATCGGTGCTACCGTCCCTTTGCGAATACGGCTGCGGCCGTGACGTCTGATGCAATGGCGATGAAAATGTGGCTGGCCAGCTTGACTGCCGCTCTCGTGCTCAACAGCGCGAACGCCCAACTATTTTCGCCCGAATCTTGGAATGGTGCGTTGTTCGGCGCGTTGCTGGGCGGATCCGTCGGCGGCGACCGTCACTGCGGTTGGTCCGGAAACGGCGCGGCGATTGGGGCCGGCGTCGGTTTTGTCGCGGGCACGCTCATCGGCGAGGCCAATCGTGAACGTTATTACAACGCACCTTACGCGTATTCCCGGCCGGTTTACGGTTATGCCTATTCCTACGGGCCGGCATACGGCGGCTATTATTCTCCGGGTGCGCGGCCCAATTACGCAGTCAGTGGCACGTTGACGGGGGCCGCCGCCGGCGCGCTCATCGGCGAAGGGACAAGCGGCAAACCCGGGCAAGGCGCCGCTATTGGCGCGGCTGCCGGCTTGGTGCTGGGCAGTGTGGCCGAGCATCAGGCTCGCCAACGCGAAAGAGTGGACGTTGCCAGCTATCGTCCGTCGGTGACCGTTGTTGCGGCCCGGCCCTCAGTGTGGCAGGCGTCGCCGGCACCGCGTTATCAAATCCCCGACGCGTCACGCGTGCCCGATGCGCCCACGTTCTGACGCTGTTTTGCCGTCCGATTGCGCTGAACAATTTTAAACCGCGGTTGTTTAACAATTCACCGATTACTGATTCAGTCACCAGAACATGAAAACAAACACTCTCACCTCCCTCTGTTCGGCGGTTGCTTTGACGGCACTGGCCGCCGGTTGCGCCTCCAGCGGCGTCAAAAACCCCTCCGGCGTGCCCGTCACTCACCTGAATGCTGATGAACAGGGCTTCGTGGCCGGGACCGGCGTCGAATCGCAGGATCTGGTAGCTGTGACGGATAAGATGGCCCGCAGCATTTTGGGCATTCAGCAGATTGCCAATGCGCCCAAGCCGCCCACCGTCGTGCTGGACCCGGTCGTCAACAACACGCGGTTCCCGATCAACAAGGAAATCTTCCTCACGCGCATCCGCACCGAACTGAACAAGAAGTCGCTGGGCAAGGTGGTGTTTCTGGCGCGCGACCGCATGGCGGCGCTCGACAAGGAGCGCAATTTGAAGCGCACCGGCGACGTGACGGCCAGCGCAAATCCGCAGACGCAGGAATTTCTCGGCGCGGATTATTTTCTGACCGGTTCACTGGAGGGCATGTCCACGCGGACGGCGGCCGGCACCAGCGATTACGTGCTCTACGACTTCCAACTGATTGACGCGCGCACCAGCGCCATTGTCTGGGAGGACTCCGCCGAGATGAAGAAGCAGGGGCTCGAAGACGCGGCGTATCGGTGATCCGAACGCAAAACCTGGTTTCGCTCCGCCGGCCCACCTGCTCTCCACGGCCGTGGAACTGCCCGCCTTGAACGGAAAGCATCCAACATCCGACGTCCAACGCCCAACATCCGATGGGCCGGGCGCAGGTGGTGGTTTCGTTGCCCGATGGTTGCGGGACCTTTGGTTTTGGGTGTTCATCCCGCTGCTGTTGGGTGCGGGCTGCGCCACCACACCGCCACCGCTGCCGCTCACGGGTGATGTTTTCCGCGATGCGCCGCTGGCGATTGAGAAGGGGCCGGCGCGGGACCGGGTCTTGTGGCAATATCGCCTCGCCCTGGCGGACCTGCGCCACGGCCGGTTTGAGGATGCCAAACGGGTGCTGGACGACGCGCTGCTGACGCTGGGCGGCATTTACGGCAAGGATGTCAACGCCCGCAAGGCGCGCGGTTACTTCCACGCCGAATCAAAGAAGACCTTCATCGGCGAGCCTTACGAACGCGTCATGGCCTACTACTACCGCGGGATTCTTTATTGGCGCGCCGGCGAGCTGGACAACGCGCGCGCCTGCTTCCGCAGCGCGGAGTTCGAGGACAGCGACGCCCAAAGCGGCGAATACAAGTGCGACTACACGCTGCTCGATTACCTGGATGGCTTCGCGACAACCAAGCTGGGTGGCGACGGCTCGGACGCATTTCAACGGGCGGAGAAGAATTCGCGCGGCGCGAAGCCGCCGCCCTACGATGCGAAAGTGAACACGCTGGTCTTTCTCGACTTCGGCCCTGGCCCAACGAAATACGCCACCGGCGAATACGCCCAGGAACTGCGCTTCCGCACGCCGGTGTCACCGTTGCAGGCCGCGCAACTCCAGCTCGACGGCCAGATCGTGAACGTCAAGCCGGCGGATGATTTGAACTTCCAGGCCACCACCCGCGGCGGGCGCGTAATGGACCACGTGCTCGCGAACAAGGCCGTGTTCAAGTCCACCACGGACACCATTGGCGACGCGGCGATTGTGAGCGGCGCCGTGCTCGCCGCCGGCGGACACCGGCAAAACAACGCGGCTGACGAAGTGGGCGCGGGGCTGCTCATCGCGGGGCTGCTCAGCAAGGTGGTTTCCGCGGCGACCACACCCGAGGCCGACACACGGATGTGGGACGGGCTTCCGCAGTTTCTCGCGCTGGGGCAGTTCCGTCTGACGCCGGGCCAGCATACCTTGGACGTAAGCTTTCTGGACGCCGCGGGCGTTGCGCAGCCGAAGTTCAACAAGCAAATCACTTTCACCGTGCCGGAAGGCCGGGATGCGGTAGTTTACGTCAGCGATCAATCCACAACGCCACAAACACAATGAACTCGAAAATCGTCCTGCTCGCCGCCGGCGCGGCCCTGGCCGTCACGGCCTGCCAAAGCACCTATGACAAGGGGCCGTATCTGCCCCAGAACTCGCAGACCCCGGCCTACGAAAACACCGAGCGCGTCGTGCTGCTGGACCCCGGTGTGCAACATTCGATCACTTGCACCGGCCTGCAGGAAGGCACGACGTCCGACGGCCGGCTGGAAGTCACTGCCCAGTTGCGCAACCGCGAAAACCGGCGCATCGAAGTCCAGGTGAACTGCGTGTTCAAGGACGCCAACGGTTATACGACCGGCGACGAAACACCCTTCCAGACGCTCCTCCTGACGGAGAATGCGACGGAGCAGGTGAAATTCACCGCCATGAACACGCAGGCCAGGAAATATACTGTCCGGGTGCGACAGGCGCGTTGAGCCGGCGACGCGCCGTTACTGTAACACGATAAGTTTCGGCCGGGCCAGCGAGAGGTCGCCGTGCTGGTTGTTCTCGAACCTGGCGCTGGTGATGACGTTGTTCCGGCAGGAGGCGTCGTTGACACGGAAGGCCGCGCCGCCGCAGTTCGTCGCCTGCAGGTTGGTGAACGAGTTGTTGACGCACGCGGTCCACTGGGCGGTTTCCGTCTGGGCCATGAACACGCCGTGGTTGCGGCTCTTGTGGATGGCCACATTAAAAAACCGGTTGCCGCGGCTGTCGCGCATGAAGATGCCGAGGTCATTGTCATTCAGCACGGCGTTGCTGACGGTGTTGCCGCTGAAATTCCAGTCGAGGGAAATGCCGGCGCACGGATTGTCGTGCAGGTTCAGATCGACAAACTCGCTGGCGGTCGTTGCATAACAGGCGAGGCCGTCATACTGGTTGTCGAACGATTCCAATCCCCGCACGACGAGTCCTTGAACGCCCAGCGTGGTGACCAGTCCGCCGGAACGACAGCGCGCGGTCACCACGTTTTCAATCACCGAGTCGCGAACTCGCTGCACGGTGATGCCGTTGTTGCGAATCTCCGAGCCTTCCCCGTGCTCCCGCCAGAGCTCGCGCTGCTGCGCGTGGCGGTTGCCATCAATGAACAGCGATTCAACGGCGACATGGGTGACATCGTGGCCGGGATGGTTGACGGGCTCACCGATGATGAGGGCTGGGCAGTTGGCGCCATCGGCAACGCACAGGACGGTGTTGGTGCCGGCACCACGCAGGGTCTGCCATGAGCGCCGGATGACAATGGGCCGTGTGAGCGTGATGGTGCCGGGTGGCAGGATGACAATCCCGCCGCCATCGGGCAGGGCGTCCAACGCCGCCTGGATTTCCGCGTCAGTGACGCCCGGCCGGAGCATGTGGAAGACACCCGGCGCGGTCGCCGCGAAAGCGGGCGCGCCGAGGATCAGCATCAGGCTGGTTGCGGCACGGGCGAGAGCCGCTTTGAACCTTGCCGTGGTTTTGCGCCGACTGAACTTCATGACACGCGCCCGAACCAACACGAGGTGCGCGTTCGATTTTTCCGGGCTCGAGGCAAAATTCGCCGGCGCCGGCCATTCGTCCAGAACTAATTTCCAGTTTAAGCCAAAATTCTTTCGCCGGGGAAAATCAATCCGCGTCCGTAGCGAAACGGAGGCCGGCCGCCAACCCAGGCGCTTAACCGAAGGGGGTGTTCACATGCGGCTCGGCGCCGGGCGCCGTTCGCACCGGCGGAGCGGCGGTCATCGTGGGAGGCTCGCTGGTTTCCGATGTCACACCGATTTTGGTGTAGTTCCAGTCCTTGGCCGCCTCGTCGAGGAAGACCACAATCATGCTTTGCAGGTGGCGCGCCTGTTGGCGGATGAACCATACCAAAGGCAGCACGCTGAACAACAGCAGCCAGCGCCAGGCCGTCCAGTTGTGGAGCAATCCCAGCAGCACGAGTTCGAAGGCGAGCACCGCCCAGAACACCATGCGCGCTTCCAGCGTCCAGCGGGGCAGGAGCCGGGCGCGCATAAGATGGCGCCCCTGGCTGTGGTCCTCCGTCACCGTCGTCAACTGCACGCTGTTCCAGTGGTTGCCGAACAGTTCGATGTCAAATTCGCTCCACCCGATGTCCGATTTGTTGGGCCAGTTCATTGCCTCCAGGCGGCGCACGAGGTCGGCCACGAATTGCACACGGTTGATGGGTTGCTCGCTCCAGTAACACGCCTCGTCCACGGGCGCCTTGTTATGCACCAGCGCGAGCGAATCGAGCGAGTGTTGCGGCGAGGGCGCTTTTTTTGGCGTCAACCGGCCTTGATACCGTGCCCAGCCCCTGACCATCGGCTGCAACAGAAACAATACGGCGACCAGTGGGCGCGACCACCAACGCAGTCTGTCGGGCGGAATGAAGGCTTGGGCGCCCGCGGCGGCGCAGAGGCCCGCCGGAATCAGCGTGGCCGCGATGGCCACTGGCATCAGGTGATTCAACGACACCGCCAGCACCCACAGCGGCAGCAGCACCAGCACGTGATACTCCAGCGTCGTGGCCAGCATCAGCGTGGAATCCGGGGCCGCGGCGTAGAGGGTTTGAAAGAATCCACTGCCGAACGTGCCGCGGTAAATGATGGGTGGCTGCACCAGCACGCCAAAACGCGCCGCGGAATAAATCCGCCCCCGCCACAGGCTGCCGCCGAAGGAGTTGAAGTATTCCGGGTGTTTCCGCACGAGCAGCGCCTCGGCCTCGCCGTAGCCGCGTTGCTGTCCCAGATAAGCCCCAATCGTCGAGCGCCGGTAGTGCCACACCAGCGCGGCCGGGCTAAAACCAATTTTGCAGCCCGCCTGCGCCAGCCGCCAGCAGATGTCCACATCGTCGCCCGCCTTGGTGAAGATGGGGTCAAATCCACCGATTTCATCGAGGGCATGCCGCCAGAATGCCATGTTGCAGCCGGGGATGTGCTCGGCCTGGCGATCGTTCAACATCACGTGCGCCGGACCACCGGGGGAAACCATCACCGCCGCGCCGACGGCCGAATCATCCGGCGGCAGAAAATTTGGCCCGCCCATCGCCGCGAATTCACGATTCAGCAAACCGCCGACGAGGTAATACAGCCAGTTCTCATCCACGCGGCAGTCCGAATCGGTGAAGGCCACGATTTCACCGGTCGAGGCCAGGATGCCCGTGTTGCGCGCGACTGACAGGCCGGCATTCCGGGCATGGCGCACGTAACGCAGATGCGGGAAATGCGCCAATGCGCCCGCCTTGTCCGAGAACATGGGATACGTGCTGCCCGGTGACGGATGCCCTTCGCCACCGTCGTTGATGCCCGTGAACACAATGCGCGCCGTCGCGTCCGTCGAGCCGTCGTCCACCAGAATGACTTCGTAGTTCGGATAGTTCAACCGCTCCAGGGAGTCGAGGCAGGCTTTGAGCGTGCGTTCGCCGTTGTAGCTCGCCACGACCACAGAAACCTTCGGCCATTGGGGCAGGGGAAAATACGGCGCCGCGGCAAACTTGTCCTTCACCACATGGAAGGACGGCTTCGGCCGGCGATCTGCCGTGGTCAGGCCCATCTGCCAGTCGTCCACCGGCCGGCCATCGCGCCACCAGTCGTCCGTGTAGCTGAACACAACCGCGCCGGCGAGCCCGGCCCGGAATGCGCCTTCGATGCTCCAGCCCAGAATCTCGCCCTGGCTTGCCTCGCCTTCGCGCAAGGAATCGATGCCGAATTCACCCAGCACGAGCGGCTTGGTGTCGGCGATCATTTGCAGGCGTGCGAGATAATTCCGGAACGGCTGCGGCTGGTGCAGATAGACGTTAAAGCAGACGAAATCGAGATTCTGCGGGCGCAGGAATTCTGTGGGTGGAAAATTGGCGAAGGTGCACAGGCACTCGGGATCCAAGGCCTTGGCCTCGACGACCAGCTTGTCAATGAACGCCGCCACCGCCTTGGCGCCGTGCCAGCGAACCACGTCGGTCGGGATTTCGTTGGCGATGCTGTAGGCGAAAATCGCCGGATGTCGCGCCCCCTCGATCACGGCGCGGCGGACGGCGTCCCGGGCGGCTTCTTGCTCGGCCGGGTCATTCAGAAAGCACAGGTGTTTGTTCCAGGGAATGTCCACCAACAGCTTCAAGTCATGCTGCTGGGCCAGATCGAGAATCCAGCGGGGCGGCACGTAATAGACGCGCACGACGTTCGCGCCCAGTTCGCGCAGGCGGATGAAATCCTGCGTGGTTTGTTCGACGGACGGCCACGGCTGGCCGGCCGCATTGGGCGCAAACGGCCCGTAAGCAACGCCCTTCACGAAGAACTTGGCCTTGCCGAGCCGGAAGAACTTGCCGTCTACGCGAACGCGTGGCGCCGTTTGACCTGCCGGAGTCATGCGCGTTGGACGGATTCAAACGCCTGTTTTATCATGAGATTTCAACCCCCGCCCAATGCGGGTGAAAGGCTAATTGGAAATCGGGCGCGGGCGGGTGGCTCATGGTCAGGGGCCGGCGGCGCTTTTCGCCGCCTGCACGAACGCGCGCACTTTGGCGTGGTCCTTTTTGCCCGGGGCCGCTTCGACACCGCTTGAGACATCCACCCCAAAGGGCTGCACCTGATGGACGGCTTCCGCCACGTTTTCCGGCGTCAGACCGCCGGCGAGAAACACAGGCTTGCCGAGCTTCACCGCCGCGACGGCCAGCTCCCAGTTAAACGTGTGGCCGGTGCCACCGCGCTGGCCGGGCACAAACGCGTCAAGCAGCCACGCATCCGTCGGGTATTCCCGCAGGTGTTGGAGCGTTTCGGCATCTTTCATCCGGAAAGCTTTCATGCTCATGGCGCCAAATTGCCGGCAATACTCCGGCGTTTCGTCGCCGTGAAACTGGAGCAGTTGCAGGCCGCACCCGCTCATCGCCTCGGCCACCAGTTCCTCCGGTGCATTCACAAACAATCCCACGCGCACCACCTGCGGCGGCACCAGTTGCGCGATGGCGGCGGCTTCCGCCACCGTGACGTGGCGCGGGCTGTCCTCGCAAAACACAAAGCCGAGCAGGTCGGCGCCCGCCGCGACGGCGGCTTGCGCGTCTTCCCGGTTGGTAATGCCGCAGATTTTAACTTTCACGCTCATGCGCGGTCCTGTTGCAGTCCAACCTGATTCGCCGCCGGCCGCATCGCAAGGTTCTTTCGCACCGTCATGAATCGAAGATTGCGCGGCCGCCCCGCCCAATCCTAAGCTGCGGTCGTTCGCATGCTGTCTTAGAGGCGCCTCGCAACTCAGAACATGAAGGCGAAGAAATCAGCTCCGGCCCGCAAAGTGGTTCGCTCGCGGAAGACCAAAACAGCTTCGCGCGGCGTCACCCGCGCTTCCCGGCGTCCGGCGGCGGCGCGGGCGAAAGCGAACCAGCCGCGCACCAGGCCGGCCAGAACCACTGCCCGGTCCGCAGCCAAAAGGAAAACCCCGGTTCGTCGTCGCGTTGCCCGCCAGCGTTCCGGCACGGTTCGTCCGCGGCGCAGGAAGCCGGCTTCTCCGTTGCCCAAGGCGGTGACGGTTGAAGGCTCCAGACTACCCTCCATTTTGTTTGAAGGCGACCGGCCGGGCGTGCCGGCAGCCGGTGCTGGTGAACGGTTTGCCCTCGGCGCCGGGCCGATTGAAGAGCAATTCCCCGCCGGGGGCGATCTGCCCGAGGCTTACGGCACGCAGCAGGTGCTGGTGACGCCCCGGGATCCGCACTGGCTTTACGTGCATTGGGACCTGACGCGCCAGCAACTTCGCGACTACAACGCACAGTCTCTGCATAAACATCTCGTGCTGCGCGTCTCCCGGACCGACCCGGCGCAGGCAGACGCCGCTCCGGCGCCCGTGGGCGAAGTCCATGTGCACCCGGAATCGCGCCATTGGTTTGTTCACGTCGCCGAAGCCGGTGCGAAATACGCGGTGGAGCTTGGTTTTTATCGCCGGCCGAAAGGCTGGACCCGCATTGCCACTTCCGCCCCCACCGCGACGCCGCCGGACATGGTCAGTCCCGACACCAACACGCGCTTTGCCACCATCCCGCCGGAGGTGGCGCTGGCGCGGTTGGTGGACATCGTGAGCGCCGGGGCGCAGCAGAAGCATTCCCTGGCCCACGCGCTGGAGGAATTGCGCCTGGCCGGCCACCCGGAGCTGCCACCACTGACGGCGGGAGACCCGCCCAAGCCGTGGACGCTGCAGCAGGAACGGGCGCTGGCCGAAGTCATCAAACTTCGCCAGCTTGGACGTTTGTCGGTCGGCTCGCTCGATATTACCGAATTGGTGCAAAACGGTTTGCGATTGGACCTTTCGTCGCTCGCGGCGCTGGGTTGGACCGGGGCGGTTTCGAGCGAGTCCAGCCCGCACGGCGGCGCGCCGGCCGGCCCGGCCGGGTTCTGGTGCAACCTCAACGCCGAACTCATCATCTACGGCGCCACCGAACCCAGCGCGAACGTCACCATCGGCGGTGAACCGGTGAAGCTGCGGCCCGATGGCTCGTTCAGCTACCGTTTTGCGTTGCCGGATGGCCAATACGAACTGCCCGTCACGGCAACATCGGCCGACGGCACCGAAGCGCGGCACGCAGATCTCAAGTTCAGCCGGGCCACGGAATGCATCGGCGACGTGGGACAGCATCCTCAGGATCCCGCGCTAAAGCTGCCAACGCCGGAAAACGTTGTGTAACCACGCCTCGACTGGTGCGGTAAAACGTGTGGACGCCGGCGCCGCGCGATTTCCTGTTGAGGAATAATCAACATCACCACGAGCATGAATCCGCTGCAAAAACCCGTTGCCTCCGTGCTTCGCGTGTTCGGCGCCGGGCTGATTCTCCTCGGCCATGCGTTGCTGGCATTTCTCTGGCTCGCACACAAGCGGCAACCGGAGCCTTGGTGGCGCTGGGGGCTCTACGCGCTGCCGGTCGTCCTGGGGACCCTGGTCTGCGTCACCAGCCGCAAATTGGCGGTGCGGCTGACCCGCGACTTCGACGAGTGAATGCGGCGGTCCGTGGCTTTTCCCGCGCGCCGGCGGTTCAAGATTGGATGTTCGCCCGCGGCTGTTTAGCCTCGTCGCATTCATGCAAGGTTACCTGTCCATCGTGCTGCACGCGCACCTGCCGTTTGTGCGTCATCCCGAGCACGCGAAGTTTCTGGAGGAATCCTGGCTCTACGAAGCGGTTGCCGAGTGTTACCTGCCGTTGATCCAGGTGCTGGACGGCTGGACGCGCGACCAGGTGAGCGCGCGCCTCACCCTCACGCTCAGTCCGCCGTTGTGCGCGATGCTGGGCGATGTCCTGTTAAGCGAGCGCTGCCGCCGCCACCTCGACGGCCTCGTGGAACTCGCGGAAAAGGAAATTCACCGCACGCACTTCGACCGCCGGTTACGCGAGGTGGCGCATCAATATTACGAACGGTTTACCGCCTTGCGCACCACGTATCAGGCTTACGCGGGCAACGTGCTCGGCGCCTTCCGGAAATTTCAGGACGAAGGCCGGCTCGAAATCATCACCACCGCCGCGACGCACGCGCTGCTGCCGCTGCTGGCAAATCATCCGCCCAGCCTGCGCGCGCAAATTCTCGTCGCCCGCGATCATTACGAGGAGAAGTTCCAACGCGCGCCGCGCGGCATCTGGCTGCCGGAATGCGCCTACGCCGAGGGTGTGGAGACGGTCTTGCAGGAGGCGAACCTGCGCTGGTTCATTCTCGACACGCACGGCGTGCTCAACGCGAAGCCACGTCCGCGTTACGGCGCGTTTGCGCCCGTGTTCACGCCGAATGGCATTGCCGCGTTCGGGCGCGATCGCGAGTCCGCCAAACAGGTCTGGAGCCGGACTGAAGGGTATCCCGGCGACCCGCGCTACCGTGATTTCTACCGCGACATTGGCTTCGATCTGGACATGGATTATTTGCGGCCCTACCTGCCGTCGCCGGAACACCGTGGTTTCACCGGGATCAAATACTGGCGCATTGAAGGCGACCGGCACGGGAAGCATGTTTACCACCGGGCCCACGCGCTCGAAGCCGCGGCGCAGCACGCGCAGCACTTTCTCGAAGCCCGCCTCGCGCAATTTCAGCAGCTCGCCGCGGTCATGGACCGGCCGCCGCTGCTAGTCTCGCCTTACGACGCCGAACTGTTCGGGCACTGGTGGCATGAAGGGCCCGAGTTTCTCGATTACTTCGTGCGCAAGGCCTGCTTTGACCAGCAGGTTTTCACGCTCATCACGCCCGAAGATTACCTCCGGGTGCACCCGACGAACCAGGTCGCCGAACCGAGTCCTTCGAGCTGGGGCGAGGAAGGTTACTACCGTGTCTGGCTCAACGAAACGAACCAGTGGATTTATCCGCACCTGCATGTGGCGCAAATGCGCATGACCGAACTGGCCAGACAATTTCCGAAAGCCCGCGGACTCAAGCTGCGCGCGTTGCGCCAGGCCGCGCAGGAACTGCTGCTCGCCCAGGCGAGCGACTGGCCCTTCATCCTGCGCACGGGCACCAGCCCGGAATACGCGAAGAAACGCGTGAAGGAGCACTTGTTGCGCTTTCTCGCACTGCACGAGCAGCTCACCAAAGGCAGAATCAACGAGGCCGCGCTCCAAAAAATGGAAATCACGGACAACCTCTTCCCCGGCGTGAATTACCGGTATTGGGCGTAGCGACGGCGGCCCGTTCAGGGCAGCGATTGCACGCGGAAGAAGCCTTGCGGCGCATTGCCCGGCGCGAAGGTGAATGATGCGCTGGTTCCGCCGGCGGTGATGTCGGGTGAGGCGTCCTGCCAGTTGCCCTGGCCGAGGTTGTCGGTGAATTGCACGCGATATGATTTGTTGGGCACGGCGCTCCACGTCAGAGTCACGGTGCCGTTGGCGCCGGGAACCAGGCTGGTGAGCGTGGCCGGCACGGGCGCGGCGTTGGCAACCAGGACCTGCACGTCGGCCGAGAAGCCCACGTTGCCCGCGGTGTCGTAAGCTTTCGCTTGCAGCGTGTAGGTGCCGTTCGGCAGCGCGGCGGTGGTCCAGGTGAACATGGCGCTGGCGCCGGCATTGGTGCCGATGAGCTGGCCGTTCGCATAACATTCCAGCCGTGTGACCGGCGTGCTGGCCGTGGCGGCGACTTCAATGTCAACCCGGCCCGAGACATCCAAACCCGTTGTTGGCGACAGCACCGCAACGGTTGGCGGCGCGATAAAGTTTGCGGCCGCCTCGACGGCGCGGGCGGCGTTCACGCGGCCAAAACCAAACGCGGCGTCGAAGCCCGCGGGCCCGAGGTCGTCGGCCGTCTGTTCGAGCAGCGAAACCACCTGCCCGTTGGCCAGCGCTGGGTTTGCGGAGAGCATCAGGGCCGCCACGCCGGCAACCACGGGACTTGCAAAGGATGTGCCGCTTTCCGCCGCGTAACCGGTCGTCAGATCGCGCGTCGTGGTCCAGATGTTGTCGCCGGGGGCCGCGAGCGCGAGGTGATTTCCGTAGCTGGAGTAACTTGCGAGCGAATCACCGGCCGTGGTGGCGGCCACGGCCACGACGTTGTTGCACGCCGCCGGATAAAGTGGGGCGTCACTGCCGTTGTTGCCCGCGGCGGCCACGATGACGACGTTGTGGCTCCATGCGTAATCCACGGCATCCTGCAGGGTGGCGGAGGCTGCGCTGCCCGCGAGGCTGAGGTTGATCACCCGCGCGCCGTGGTCCACTGCGTAGCGAATGCCCTGCGCGACGGTCGAGTAGGCCGCGAACCCACTCGCGTTCATGACCTTCACCGGCATGACCCGTGCATCGAATGCCACGCCCGCCACGCCGAGGCCGTTGTTGCCGGCGGCCGCGATCACGCCCGCCACCGCCGTGCCGTGGCCAAAATCATCGGTGGGATCGTTGTCATCCCAGACAAAGTCGTAGCCCGGGACGAGGCGCGCGGTGAGATCGGGATGCGCGGCGTTCACTCCGGAATCCAGCACGGCGACGACCACATTGCTCGCGCCAGAGGTTTGCTCCCAAGCCAGCGGGGCGGCAATCTTCGTCAGGTGCCACTCATTTCCGTTGAGCACTTCCGGATCGTTGGGGGTGAGGGCTGCTTCTGCGAGATAATCGCGTTCGGCAAATTCAATGCGCGGATCGTTGCGCAGTTCGGCGAGCAGCGCGGGCGCGTTGGTTTCATCCACGCTGATGACGCGCACGCCAAGCTTGGATAAACGGGCGCGCTCGTGACCGCCACGCGCGCGCCATTTTCCGGCAAATTCGGCCTCGTTCGCTCCGGCGCGGGGCTTGACCAAGATTTGCCCCGGCACAAAGCGCACCGGACGGTTCGCGGCGGCCGCCAGTTGCGTCAGCAACATCAGGCCGGCCAGCCACCACAACGCGATCTGATGGGCGCGTTTGGGCGGAGCGAACGATGTTTCTACACTGGGCATGTGGACCCGGTCTGGTGGTTCTTTCCTCGCAAGGGATGTGCCACGCGCCAGCGGCTGGGGAAGGGGTTTAAACGGGCCGCAGGTTTGGATGCACCACGAGCACCGGATGCTTCGTTTGCAGATCCGCAAATCGGCCGGGCCGCAAAAACAATAATGCGAACCGCGCCAAGGACGCGGGTGTCCGCCGGGTGCCGTCGTAAAGCGCTTGCGCTGGTGGCGCCAACCTGCAACTCAAGCGTTTCAAGGCACGCTTGGAGCTTTGCGGAAGGCCGGCCCGGCGGTTGCGCTAGGCGTGTCCACTTTTGAAACGTTGGTGGGCCATCCCGGGACAGCGCCAATGTCTTGCCGACGCCGGTGATGGCCGGACTTTGCGATCTGATTTGGCGTGAGAGTTGGAAGCGCTAACGCATTAGGGTGCGGGTCATTTCGAGGCGAATTTGTTCCAGCCGCCGGCGATCTGATTCCCGTTTCATTTGCAACAGCATGGCCACATCCGCGCTGGGTTTGAGATGCTCGGCGGCATACTTCTGAATCTTCAAATCAATCATCTCCTCGACGAGCTTCACGAAGGCTTCGGCATTCATGCCGGGGAGAACGCAGCATCCGTGCCGGGCAGCAGGCAAGCGGCGTTCGGGGGGAGGTGTGGGTTGCAGGCAGGGCGCCAGCCAAGGAACGCGTGCGGCTTACCCCGGTTCCTATGTTTCATCAAGCCCGTCCGCACATTTTCAGGAATTCCGCCTCGTCCAGCACGCGCACCCCAAGCGCCCTCGCCTTATCAAGCTTGGAACCGGCTTCCTCACCCGCGATGACGAAGTCGGTCTTCTTGCTCACCGAACCGCTCACGGTGCCACCGGCCTGGCGGATTAATTCACCGGCGGCTTCGCGGGTCATGGAACTCAGCGTGCCGGTCAGCACACAGATCTTGCCGGCGAACGGGCCGGATCGAGTTGAAGCAGCAGCAGGCGCAGCGGCGGCTTCAGGTTTAATCTCCAGTTCATGGATGCGCTTGAGCGCTGCGCGTCCTACATGTGAAGCAAAGTAGTTCAGCACGCTCGCCGCCGCGACAGGACCGACTTCCTTCATTTGCGCCTTCAATCCGCCCGCTGCAAGACGGGCCTCGATCGCGGCGATTTCGGCTTTGAGTTCGTCATCCCGCTGCGTGCGGCGGGCCTTGTCGGCTTCGTCCTTCGGTGGATTCTTGCGTGAACGCGGGCTGATTTCCTGGCGTTCGGCTTCTTTCACACCGAGGTCGCGGATGTCGCGGAGCACGACGGAATCGGCCAGCGTTTCGAGCGATGCATGCGTTTGCGCGAGCTGGTAGGCGGTGGCTTCACCCACGTCGCTGATCGCCAACGCGTGAATCCAGCGGTGGAGCGGGGCGGTTTTGGCGCGTTCGAGGGCTTCGAGAACTTTCGTGGCGTTCTTCTCGCCGAAGGTGCGCGGCTCGTCGTCGGTGCCGAGGTTCAGCTTGCCGAGCTGATCGAGGGTGAGGTCAAAAAGGTCGAGCGGATCTTTGACGAGGCTGCGTTCAACCAGTTTCTCCGCCACGATGCCGCCGAGTGATTCGATGTCGAGCGCCTTGCGGGCGGCGAAGTATTCCACGCGCCGCATGAGTTGCGCCGGGCAGCCGGCGACATTCTGGCAACGCCACGCGACTTCTTCCTCAACGCCGCCCGCCGCACCTTTCTCTTTCGCAATGACACCGCCGCACGCGGGACACTTGCCGCTGACATGAGCGAACAGGTCGAATTCCTTCGCGCCGGGCGGGCGTTTGGTTTTCACGACCTCGAACACTTCCGGAATCACCATGCCGGCTTTGCGAATGACTACGGTGTCGCCGATGCGGATGTCTTTGCGGCGGATTTCGTCCTCGTTGTGGAGTGTGGCGCGGGAGATGGTCGAGCCCTGCACGAAGACGGGTTCAAGTTCGGCCACGGGCGTGAGCACGCCGGTGCGGCCGACCTGCACGGTGATGGCCTTGAGCACGGTCTCGGCGGGCGTAATCCACGGGATGGGCTTGTGCACGATGGCGTAGCCCGGCGCGCGCGACCGGCCCGGGATGCGCGGCCAGTCGGCGAGCGTGTTGACCTTGATGACGATGCCATCAATCTCGTAGGGCAACTGCCGGCGCAGGTCCTTGTTCTCGTCGTAGTGCGCCACGATCTTCTCGCGATAGACCTTCAATACCTCCTCGATGCCGTCGCACACCCACCAATGTGATTGCGTGGGCAGGCCAAACTTTGCAAGCGCTTCAAGCATGTCGGAATGCTTCTCGAACTCAATGCCTTCGGTGGCGCCGAGCGCGTAGAACACGGCGCGGATCGGGCGCTTGGCCACATCGGCGGGATTCTTCTGCTTGAGCATGCCGGCGGTGGTGTTGCGCGCGTTGGGAAACGTCTTCTCACCCTCGGCGGCAAGCCTGGCGTTGAGCGCGTCAAAATCTTTCGTGGTGATGTAGGCCTCACCGCGGACTTCCAGCAGAGGCGGGAATTCACCGCGGAGACGCGGAGACGCGGAGGAGAAACCTTTGCCCTGTGCCCCTGCGCCTCCGTGGCTCATCAACACCGGTGGGATGTTCCGCACCGTTCTTAGATTGGCCGTGATGTCATCGCCGGACTGACCGTCGCCGCGCGTCACACCGAGCGCGAACTGGCCGGCGCGGTAATGCACGCTGATCGAAACGCCGTCCACCTTGGGCTCGATGATGTATTCGATTCGGTCGCGTCCGAGCTGTTTGCGGAGGGTGGCGTCGAAGGCGCGAAGTTCCGCGAGCGTATTTTCGTCCTGCGCGCGATTGCGTTGGTCGCGGTCCGGCTCCTCGTCCTTGGTCGGGTGATCCGCCGCCTCAACCTTGTCGAGCGACAGCATCGGGACAAGATGTTTCACGCGCGCGAACCCCTCGGTGGGCGCGCCGCCGACGCGCTGCGTGGGCGAATTGGTTGTGATGAGTTCGGGGAACTGCTGTTCCAACTCCTGCAATTCGCGGTAAAGCTGGTCGTATTCGCGGTCGCTGACTTCTGGTTTGGCGAGAACGTAATAGGCGTGATCGTGCCGGCGGATTTCGTCGGCAAGTTTCGCGTGGCGATCCCTGGCTTGCGCGAGTGTCATGGCGGCGAGCATGGCAAAGGCGGCGGCGGTTTGCAGGCAATTTTGGTGCCGCGCTCTGGACATCAGGAGGGGTTCGTTTCACATTCGGCGCATGGCTTTGACACCTTCCACCATGCTGGCGTTGGGCACGCCGGCGCCGGACTTTCAACTGCCTGACACAGCGGGCAAGATGGTTTCGCTGGGCGATTTCAAGGCCGCCCCGGCGTTGGTGGTAATGTTCATCTGCAACCACTGTCCTTACGTGAAGCATCTGCGCGCGGCGCTTGCCGAATTCGGGCGCGAATGCGGGGCGAAGGGCGTGGCCGTCGTGGCCATCAACGCCAATGACGTCGAAAATTATCCGGCCGACAGTCCGGCCCGGATGGCAGAAGAAGCGCAGGCGGCCGGGTATCCCTTCCCGTATCTCTACGACGCAACACAAAAGGTGGCGCGGGCCTATCGGGCCGCCTGCACGCCGGATTTTTTCGTGTTTGATCGCGGCCGCCGGCTGGTTTACCGCGGTCAATTCGACGCAAGCCGGCCGGGCAACGGCGTTCCGATCTCGGGCAAAGATTTGCGGGCGGCGGTGGACGCCGTGCTGGCAGGCCGGGCGCCGTCACTGCACCAGGCGCCGAGCATGGGTTGCAACATCAAGTGGAAGCGCGGCAATGAGCCGGAATACTTCGGCGTAAAAAGTTGAATGGGCTACACGACTTGAGCAAGCGCTTCGTGGCGCGTAGTGCCAGAACATTTTCACTAATAAAACTCAAGCAGCGCGTAGCCAAATTGCCCCGCCCTCACTCCCTCGGAATCTGCGCTTCGACGATTTCGCACAGCACGTGGAAGAGAAACTTGTGCGCCTCCTGAATGCGCGCGGTTGAATTGCCGGGGACGAGCAGGTCGAGCGTGGCCTTGCCGATGGTGAAACCGCCGTCCCGGCCCAGGAAACAAATGCTGAGCACACGCTTCTTGTTCGCCTCTTCGATGGCGCGCAGGACATTCTTGGACTTGCCGCTGGTGGTGAAGCAAATCAACACGTCGCCTTGGGCGCCCAAACCCCACACCTGCCGGGCGAACACTTCGTCGAAATGATAATCATTGCCCATGGCCGTGAGGAATTCCCCATTCGCCGTCAGCGACAGGGCGGGATACGGCCGCCGGTCGCCCAGGAACCGGCAGAGAAATTCCGTGGCCATGTGCGTGGCGTCTGACGCGCTGCCGCCATTGCCGCAAATGAGCAGTTTCCCGCCGGCGGTCAGACAACGCAGAACCATGTCTGCGGCGCGATTCAGCGGTTCTTCAAACCCCGCAAGGGCTTGGGTGATGGCGAGGTTGTCCTGAATGGCCTGTTGCAGCTTGGTCATGGGCGCAGGGTATCGCCGCAACCGGCAGGTGCAAAATGCAAAAACACCGGGTGGTGACGCGGATTAAGAAGCATCGCCGGACGCCAGCGGCGGTTTTTTCTTCCACGGCATGTCCGGGAACTGGGCGGGCGGCGGAGGAGGCGGCTTGGGTTTGGCCAGTTGCAGGTCGGGATTCTGATTTTGCAACGCCTGGGCGTGGGGATCTTCGCGCCAGCCGGCAATGCGGGCCTGCAACGCGTGATGTTCGGCCTTGGGACGGTCGCCGACCTTGAGGTAGAAAAGGGACAGGTTCGTATGGACGAGCTGCTCTTTGGGCCTTAGTGTCTCAGCCTTGTGGCCTTCCGCGATGGCGGCGGCATAGTCGCCCTTGCGGCACAAGGCCATGCCCAGCGAGAGTTGCGCGTCGAAAAAGGCCGGATCCTCGGCCAACAACGCCTGCAACCGGCTGATCGCCTCGTCGTAATCACCCCGGCTGAAGGCGAACATTGCATCATCGTAGCGCTCCTGCGGTGTCATGCTTCAAACACGGTGAACGCAGATGGCCCGGGAAGCAAGCCGGGCGCGAAATTGACTGAACATGGAACTGCCCATTCGACTGCTCTCGACGGACTTCGATGGAACCCTGTTTGCCGAATTTGAAACCCCGCCCATCCCTGCGAAGCTCGCCCAGCTGATTGGCGACCTCCAGGCGCGCGGCGCCAAATGGGTCATCAACACCGGGCGGGACATGGCCAGCCTGTTGGAGTCCATCGGCCGCTCGCACATCCACATTTTGCCCGATTATCTCGTGCTGGTTGAACGGGAAATCTTCGAACGGCGGG
>DASTWL010000042.1 GCA_035765895.1 Verrucomicrobiia bacterium
CCGCATCAAGGCGCGCTCGTGGACACCCCGAACGGCAAATGGTGGTTCATTCACTTTCAGGACGCGGCGTTTATGGCCGCCTCGTGCAGTTGCAGCCCGTCCGCTGGCAGGACGGCCGGCCCGTCATCGGCCAGCCCGCGGAAAATGACGGCGTGGGCGAACCGGTGTCCGATCACGTGATGCCCGCGCTGGCAGCCGCATCCGCCGACGTGCCCCAGACAAGCGACGAGTTTGCCGCGCCGCAACTCGGGCTCCAGTGGCAATGGCAAGCCAATCATCGTGACGATTGGTTGTCGTTGCGCCCCGCCCCGGCTGGCTGCGATTGTTTGCGCAGGCCAGTCCGGATTCCCGCCTGAACAGCATCCCGCACCTGCTGGCGCAGAAATTCCCCGCACGCACGTTCGTGGTTGAAACCCAGGTGGAACTGACCGCTGCGCATGCCGGTGACGAGGCGGGCCTGGCCGTGGTCGGCCGGGAGGAGGCGGCCATCGCACTGGTGCGTGACGGCGCCGGCGGCCAAATCATTTGCCGCTCAGCCCGGCGTATGGATTGGCGCCAAGGTCAGCCTTTATTGCTCGCAAACTGCAGCGGCAGGTGGGCACGCGGATTTTGATTACTTCCGTTTCAGCGCCGCCGGACCAGCGTAAGTAAAGCGGCTCAGGCGAGTAATTTCACTTGAAGCGGCTCGCCGCACCCGCCAGGGCGGCGTCCAGTTCCTGCAACGGGCCGAGTGGTTTGATGCGTTGTTCGTCCGTTGAAACGTCCGGCTCGCCCGAAGCCAGCTTGTAAACCACCAGATGGTCGGTGAGGAGAATCAGGCCGTTGAACCGCCAGCCGGTTACATGGGTTCGTCGTTTGAATCCGAAAATGTCCAGCAAGACGCTCCCGTAGCGTTTGGATTTGATGTCGCTCAGTTCGATCAAGTAGGCCCGGCCCTGGTCCCGCGCTTCGATGCAGGCCAGCACGGCCGGATCCAGATCGGCCTTGGTGATGCCCGGATTGGGCATGAAATGTTGAATGACCTCGACGTAGGTCAGCACCTTGATGTTGGGCGTCGTTTGGGGATCGAACCCCAAGGCTTTCAAATCCGTGGTGGTCGTTTGGTAGGGAACAATCTGGTCGAAAGCGGCCTGAACATCCGCGTAATTCGTCCACTGAGATTTGAACGTCGTTCGGGTGGTTGGCAGCACCGAGGAGCAACCCACCGCAAACACCAGCAGCCCGCACCCCACGACCACCTCTGCCCTGCGCCAGTTCATAATTGGCCTCTGGTTTGACGGAAGTCCGCACGAAGCCGCTTAGGCAACATCGGGCAGCCCTCCATCATTTCGCTACATTCTACCCTACGCCCGCGATGGCGGGATTCAAGGTTCCGGCGACGCAGCCTCCTTTGCATCCATGGTTTGCGCTCAACCGCCGGCTTGGCGCGGCTTAATCCAGGGGGTTTTGAGGGACCACAAATCGACGAGGCCGGCAAAAAAACTTGAAGCTTGCGCCAAGGGTGAGCAATATCCGCGTCCGGCTGCGCGCTTAGCTCAGTGGTAGAGCATTACCTTCACACGGTAGGGGTCGCAGGTTCGAAACCTGCAGCGCGCACCATTCTTCTTCTCTGGTCCGATTCACCCGCCGCCAGAGCAACCGGTCTTTGCCGTCGGATGTCTGCCTTCACCATCCGCCATCCACCAGCAAATCCGTGATCTTCTGCGCCAGATCTTTGGCCAGCAAGGGCGTGGCCTGCCGTTCCGAGGAAACCAAATCGCTTCCCACCCGCAACAAGGTGCCGCCCTTGACGGTTTGATCGAGAACGGTGCGACCGCTGCCCCGCTCGATCACCTTGACGTGGGCGGAGAGCGAGATTTGATAATCCCGCACGGTGCGCACATCGTCCCGCTGCAAACTCAATTCCCGCCGCTGGTATTGTTCGATCACGCCGGTCAGAACCAGGTCGGCGTCACCCTCGGTTGCCAGGCGCAGGGTGCCATCCCGTTGGACTTGTTTGCGCAGTTGGGATGTTACTTCGTCCGCCAGCCCAGGTTCGGTGGAGTTGTTAAGAAACGGCGTGACCTGGACCGAGCGGGCGCTGGCCAGTTGTCCGTTGGTGGGGCCAAGGTGATACCCGGCGCAGCCGCATAGCATCAGCGCGGCCAGCAACACGAGATAGGTTCCGCCGCGCATAGGCTTACTTGGTATCCGCCCCGAGGCGGGCTTTGAGCTGATCGATTCGCTTGCGCGAATCATTGGCGTATTTCGAGGTTGGATCGAGCAGCAGCACCTCGTTGTAGTAGATCAAGGCGCCGCGGATTTTGCGCTTTTTCTCGTAGAAACGGGCGATTTCAAAACTGCCCCGCGCCTGCTCCGCGCGCAGTTCTTCCATCAAGTTTTGCGCCTCCTTGACGCGTTGATCCTGTGGATGGAGCGTGACGAAGTCGGTGAAGGTGGCGATGGCCGAGGCGGCCGCGCTCTGATCGTATTCCGCGGTTTTGGCTTCCTTGTAGTAGGCCATGCCGGCCTTGAAGGTGGCATCGGCGGCGATGGCGGGCCGGTCATTGTAACGGTCGGCAGCCCGTTCATAAGCGCGGACCGCTTCGGGATAATTTTTCTGTTTCTCCCGCGCGGCGCCAATCTTGAGCTGCGCCGCGGGAGCCACCGAACTGTAGGGTCCGGTTTGCACGATTTTGGTGAACATGCCCACGGTTTTTTCCATGGAAGGGTAGGCGGGGATGTAACCAAAAATCCGGAACCACTTTCCGGCGAGGTATTTGTTGGCAATGTTGAACTGGCGCTGCAGCACCTCCTGGAACAGGCTGATGCGCGGGTAGCGCTCCACCACCTTCTGGTATTCCTTGAACGCCCGCTCGTCATTCCCCTTTTCCTCGTAGCAACGCGCCACGATGTATTGCGCCTCGGGAGCGTAGTCAGAGAGGGGCCAGATGCGGACGGTCCGTCGGGCGGCCTTGAGGGCCGTGGAGAAATCCTTCTTCTCCAGCGCAGTCCGGGCGACTTCCAACTGATCCTTGGCCCGGGTGCGCTGCCATTTGCCCTCGCCGCCCAACGCCTCGTAAGACCACCCCTCGCCGGGTTGGTAGATCAAGGGTGCCGGCGAATGCACCACGGTGACCAGCCAGCAAAAGACCGCCAGCAGGAGGCGAATGGACCAACGTTTCATCGACGCACCGTAGCGACGGCATTTTTTCAAGTCAAGGCAAGCAGGGTTGCCGCCGCCACATGGCGCTGGCGCTTCACCCCTTGTAAACGATCATCACGCCGAAATCCGTCAACTGCTTCTGCGTGCCGATGTCAAGGTAGGTATAGCTGACCGGAATGAATTCGACGATGAACTCCTCGCCCACCTTTTGGATGAACTGCGTCACCGTTTCATCAAAATGATCGTGGCCGACCTCGACGCAGTCGATGCGCCGGATGGTTTTGACCTTGAGCGTGCGGTCGGTTTCCTTGGCCGCCACCTCCAGCGGTTTGAGCGGCTTGACGATGAGGCTTTCGCCGGGTTTGTCGCGCACCGGCACCTTCAAGTGCATTTCCACCTTGGCCGCCGCCGAGGAGGCGATGGGGTTGATGGGATGCACCTCGCCTTCGGTGGGCAGGGAATCCGTCGGCGAACCCGCCCGCGTGCCGGGCGCGCCGGGTTGCGGAATGGTAATCCTCTCGTTGCAGGACGGGCACTCGATTTCCGAACCGGCGCCTGAACTGTCCACCGCCAGTTCCTGATCACACTTGGGGCAATTGAAGATAAGGTCCATAGGCTGAGCGTTCTGAATTGAAAACTAGGACTGTGTTTCCACCGAGACCAGCAAAATCTCGGGCCAAATCTGCTTGCGACGCCCCACAGCGTCCTTTAGGTTCCGCGGTCCGCGGAGGGTTGGTAGCTCAGCGGTAGAGCAGCGGCCTTTTAAGCCGTTGGTCCAGGGTTCAAATCCCTGCCAACCCACCACTCCCTCAGCGCTTTCCCGCCCGCTTCAATGCGCCGCTCCGTAGCCGCGCACGAATCCGATGCATTGCGCGACCTCCGGCATCGAGCTTTCCCAGTGGTATTCGTATTCCACCGAGATGTTCCCCTGAAACCCTTGGGCCTTGAGTTCGTCCAGCACGCCTTTGATGTCGTTGACGCCGGTGCCGTAGGGCACATCGTGCGCATCCACCTTGCCGAACTCATTCAAGTCCTTCAGATGCGAACTGATGATCCGGCCCTTGAGAATGCGCAAGCAATCCACCGGCTTCAAACCGGACCGCGCCCAGTGTCCCGTGTCCGCCGCCGAGCCAATGCGCGGGTCCCGGTTTTGCACGACGGAGAGAACATAATGCGGATCCCACATGCGATAGCCCGGGTCGTTGGCCCGGCGGGGATGGTCGTGGAAGCCGACGCGAATGTCGTATTCCTTCACAAGCTTCTCAATCGTGTCGATGGCATCCACCGATTCCGTGGTGATGGCGTAAAGCCCCAGCTTTTTTGCAAAGTCGAACACCTTGCGGGCGCCCGCCTCATCCTTCGGGATGGAGACGACACCATAGTTGACGGCCCGCACGCCGTATTTTTCCAGGGCCGCCTTCACCTGCGCGATGTCCTCGGGCGACGAGTTGTGGTCAAACTTCACCTTCCCGTCCGCGGAAAATTTTTGTCCCGGATAAAGCTCGATGACCTTGCCGCCGCACGCCGCGGTTTTCTCGATCCCCTCAAACACCGTGTAATGGTTCCACGTCCACGCCTGGCAACCGATCGCGAAGCCGCCCGTGCGGCAGGATTCCGGAATGGGCTCGGCCTTGGTAGAAAGACCGGTGATGATGAATGCGGCCGCCAAAGTCAGCAGGAATTTGTGATTCATAGGCTTGAGAGATTGCGCGCCCCATCGCACCGGCAAATCGCGATGCTGTCAATCCAATTGCACCGCTGGCGGCACGATCAGAGACGGCGGAATGCGAAGGGTCTGCTTTTGACGGCGTCATCCACTTGCGGCATGCTCGGCAATCATGGGTCGGACCTACCTCTTTGCTTGCCCCAAGTGTGCCTATCAGGCGCGCGTGGCCGGCGGATCCGATGAAGGGATGAATCTGGTGATTCACACGTGCGCCTGCACCGACTGTCGCCGGCTGTTCGACGCCGTGCAACGGGCCCGCCTGCCACTGAGTGAGGCGCGCCAGTTTGGGGCGACGGCCGAAGCGCGCACCGGGCTGGCCGGGCTCCGCAAGAAACGACCCTGGCGACGGCCGCCCACGTTCGAGGGCCTGCTCGCGCGGCTTGGCGGCCTCAGCGATGAACCCCGGCGTTGGGTGGAATTCACGCCGGGCTGCGCCGTTTCCCGCCTGCACCGGGTGCGCCCGTGGAAAATCGGCGGCCGCTGTCCACGCTGCGGCGCCGTGATGGAGCGGAATGCCCTGCCCTTCCGGCTTTGGGACTGAGCCGGAGGTGATTTAGGCAGGCGGTGATCCCGGCGGAGGCCAAAAGTCCGGGAATTCGTTTTTGACACCACTGGCCGCGATTGGCACCTTGCGCGCCTGTTTAGGGATGGTTGCGAGCGGCCCGTAAGCACGATAAGCCGCCGTTGAATGTCACGTTTTAAAGCTTTATGGCAGAACTAACCGGAAATCTACTGGTCGCCCAGTCGGGCGGTCCCACGTGCGCGATCAACGCCAGCATCGCTGGCGTGATCACCGAGGCGGGCAAACATGAATTCATCGAGGAGATCTACGGCGGCCTCAATGGGATTCTGGGCATTCTCAACGAGGAGCTCGTTGACCTCAACGACGAGAAGGCCAAAACCATCGAAGGCCTCCGCCACACTCCCGCCGCCGCGCTCGGCACCTGCCGTTACAAAATCAATTTCCAGAAGAAGCCCGAACAGGCCGCCCAGGACATGGACCGGCTGTTTGAAGTGTTTGCCGCGCACAACATCCGCTATTTCTTCTACGCCGGCGGCAACGATTCCCAGGACACGTCCCACAAAATCCATCTCGAAGCGGTGAAGCGCGGCTACGACCTGCGCGTCATCGGCGTGCCGAAGACGATTGATAACGACCTGCCGCACACGGACAACTGCCCCGGTTACGGTTCGGTCATCAAATACAACTCCGCCACGGTCATGGAAGTCGGGTTCGATGTCGCCAGCATGGCGACCGACGACGGCTCATGCTGCATCATTGAAGTCATGGGCCGCAGCGCGGGCTGGATCGCCGCCGGCACCGTGCTTGCCAAACGCGGCAACCCCGCCAACCCGCCGCACATCATTTTGCTTCCCGAGATCCCCTTTGAAGAGGAAAAGTTCCTCGCCAAGGTGAAGGAAACCGTGGACGCCCATCGCTACTGCATCGTCGTGGTCGGCGAGGGCATCAAAGACGCGCATGGCAACGAAGTCGGCGCGGACAAGACCCGGCTCGATGCCTTCGGCCATCCGGTGCTTGCCGGCGCGGCCGAGGAACTGAAGGAACGCATCCAGGGCAAGATGAACCTCAAGACCCGCACCGTGCTGCTGGGTTACGCGCAACGCGCCGCGGCGCATTTTGCCAGCCTCACCGACACCACGAATGCCTTCGCCGCCGGTGAAGCCGCCGTGCGCGCCGCGATCGACGGCAAGAGCGGCTACATGGTGAAAATCGTGCGCAACCTGCAGGGCGACGGCTCAATCCGCTGGACCACCGATTTGCAATCGCTCGAAGACATTGCCAACGTCGAGCACTTCCTGCCCAAGGACTGGATCTCGGAAGACGGCATGATGGTGAACGAAAAGTTCATCGAGTATGCCAGTCCGTTGGTGGAAGGCGAAGTGAAGTTCCCCACCGAAGGCGGCCTGCCCAAATACGCCGTCCTCGAGAAGAACAAGGTGGAGAAGAAGCTCGCCGCGCGGATTTGATTCAAATCGAAATTCCCAAACCGGAGCCGTCGGCCGACGGCTCCGGTTTTTTGTCGTCGTCTTCGGATAATGTCACCCGCCCGGACCGAATTCCAAACTCGACATCCCCCGCTCGCCACGGCTTAATCGGCGAGCTTTTTACGCGCCATGCCGCTTACGCCTGAACAACTCGCCCAAGCCAAGTCACTCGGTTTTTCCGACCGCCAAATCGCGCATCTGACCGGCACCACGGAAGACGCCATCCGCGACCAGCGCAGGCAACTGGGCATCGTGCCCAGCTACCGCCTTGTGGACACGTGCGCTGCCGAGTTTGAGGCCTACACGCCCTATTACTATTCGACCTACGACCGTGGCGACGACGAGGTCAAACAGACCGGCAAGCGGAAGGTGATGATTCTCGGCGGCGGCCCGAACCGCATCGGCCAGGGCATTGAATTCGACTATTGCTGCGTCCACGCCGCGTTCGCCCTCAAGGAAGACGGCTTCGAAACCATCATGGTCAACTCGAATCCGGAAACGGTTTCGACCGATTACGACACGAGCGACCAGCTCTTCTTCGAGCCGCTCACGCTGGAGGACGTGCTGCACATTTACGAACGGGAGCAGTGCTGGGGCGCCATCGCCCAATTCGGCGGCCAGACGCCGCTGAACCTGGCCCTCGGCCTGCAAAAGAACGGCGTGAAGATCATCGGCACCTCGCCGCAGAGCATCGAGATCGCCGAGGACCGCAAGCTGTTCGCCGCGATGCTGCACAAGCTCAACATTCCGCAGCCGCCCAACGGCCTCGCCACCAACGAAGCCGAGGCGCTCGTTGCGTCCAAGCAGCTGGGCTACCCCGTCCTGGTTCGCCCCAGCTTCGTGCTCGGCGGCCGCGCCATGCAGATTGTTTACAGCGATGCCGAGTTGCAGCACTACATGCGCTTCGCCGTGGAAGCTTCCCCCGAACGTCCCGTGCTCGTGGACAAGTTCCTCGAAGACGCCACCGAAGTGGATGTGGACTGCATCGCCGACGTCGGCCTGCCCAACGGCGGCACGATTGTCATCGGCGGCATGCTGGAGCACGTCGAGTTTGCGGGGGTCCATTCCGGCGACGCCGCCATGGTGCTGCCGCCGCACTCCCTCTCGCAGAAGGCGATTCAGATCATTCGTGAATACACGCACGCGATGGCCCACGAACTCAAGGTCGTCGGCCTGATGAACGTGCAATACGCCGTGAAGGGTGAGGTGGTTTACGTGCTGGAGGTCAATCCGCGCGCCTCGCGCACCGTGCCGTTTGTCAGCAAGGCCATCGGGTTCCCGCTGGCAAAGCTCGCGGCGCGCGTGATGGCCGGCAAAACCTTGAAGGAACTCGGCTTCACCGAAGAAGCCTGGCCGAAGTATTGGGCGGTGAAGGAGTCGGTCTTTCCGTTCAACCGCTTCCACGGCCAGGACATTCTCCTGTCGCCCGAAATGCGCTCCACCGGCGAGGTCATGGGACTCGATGCGGACCTCGGCATCGCCTACGCGAAGTCGCAAATGGCCGCAAATTCCCCCCTGCCCATGGGCGGCAAAGTCTTCATCAGCGTCAGCGACCTGCACAAACCGCACGTCGCCGGCGTGGCGAAGCAGTTCATCGACCTGGGCTTCGAATTGCTGGCCACGAACGGCACCGCCACCGTGTTGGAAGGCGCCGGCCTCAAGGTCGAACGCATTCACAAGCTGCAGGAGGGCCGGCCCAACGCGATCGACTTCCTGAAGAACAAGCAGATTCAGCTCGTCATCAACACACCCGCCGGCCAGACGCCACGCGCGGACGAGGTGAAGATTCGCACCACGGCGGTTTACACCAGCACACCGATCATGACGACGCTTTCCGGCGCCCGCGCCGCCGCGCTCGGCATCGCCGCCCTGCGCAAAAGCGGCTACGGCGTGCAGACGGTGCAGGAATATCATTGAACCGCCGGAACGGGAAATCGTCGTTGCCCGATATTTTTCCTTCTCACCGTCGGCGCCCGCGTTAGGCTGGCGGCCCGATGGATTCCAGCCGTCAACTGCTCCCGCTGCTGAAGCAATATTTCGGCTTCAGTTCCTTCCGGCCCTTTCAAGCGGAGATCATTGGCGACGCACTGGCCGGCCGGGATGTTTTTGCGCTGCTGCCCACCGGCGGCGGCAAGTCGCTCTGCTTCCAGCTTCCGGCGCTCGCGCGCACCGGTCTCACGGTCGTCATCTCGCCGTTGATCGCGTTGATGAAGGATCAGGTGGATGCGTTGCAGGCGGCGGGCGCGCCCGCGACGTTTCTCAACTCTTCGCTGACGCCCGCCGAGGGCCGCGACCGTTTCCGCCGCCTTCACAACGGCGAATTCCGCCTGCTTTACGTCGCGCCCGAACGGCTGATGCTCAACGGCACGCTCGATGCCCTGCGTCAGTGGAACGTCCGCCTGTTCGCGATTGACGAGGCCCACTGCATCAGCGAATGGGGTCACGACTTCCGCCCCGAATACCGGCAGATCGCCCAGCTCCGCCCCCTGTTCCCCGATGTGCCGATGATGGCCCTCACGGCCACCGCCACCGAACGGGTGCGGTCGGACATCGTCAAGCAACTCAAGCTGCGCGAGCCGCGGTGCTACGTGGCGAGCTTCAACCGCCCGAACCTGACCTACCGCGTGGCGCCGAAAACCAAGGGCTACGACCAGTTGCTCGATTTCATCCGCGCCCGCCCGCGCGAAGCGGGAATCGTCTATTGCGCCTCGCGGGCCACCACGGAAAAGCTGGCCGACCGGCTAAACCGCGACGGGGTCAAGGCGCGCGCCTACCATGCGGGCCTCATCGCCAAGGAGCGCAGCGAAAACCAGGAGCTGTTTCTGCGTGACGAAGTCCGCGTGATCTGCGCAACCATCGCGTTTGGCATGGGCATCAACAAGCCAAACGTCCGCTTCGTGGTGCATTACGACCTGCCCAAAAACATCGAGGGTTATTACCAGGAAACCGGGCGCGCAGGCCGTGACGGCCTGCCCAGCGAGTGCCTGCTGCTGTTCAACGCCGGCGATGCCGTGAAGCAAATGCGGTTCATCGACGAAAAGCCGAACCCGCAGGAACAGCAAATCGCCCGCGAGCAGTTGCAGCAGATGGTGCATTATGCCGAAACCGCCGAGTGCCGGCGCGCGGAGCTGCTCGCGTATTTTGGCGAAAAATGGAACGCGAATTCGCCTGCTCGGGCCGCCGGCCATCCGCTCCCCGTCGGACAGGGGGAAGGATGCGGCGGCTGCGACAACTGCCTTTCCCCGCGTGAAACGTTCGACGGCACCGTGTCCGCGCAAAAGTTTCTCTCGTGCGTCTACCGCATCCGGCAGCACAGCCATTTCGGCGTCGGACTGAACCACGTGGTCGAAGTGCTCACCGGCGCGGACACCGAAAAGATTCGCAAGTGGGGCCATCAGCAGCTTTCCACCTACAACATCGGCCACGAACACACCCGCCCGGAATGGCAGGCCATTGGCCGTGAACTCATCCGGATCGGCTACCTGACGCAAACCAATGAACGGTTCAGCACAGTCGAGCTCACGCGCGAGGGCAACGCCGTGTTGAAGGAACGCCGGCCAGTAACACTCACGCGACCGATGAAGGCGCCGGTGAAGGCCGCGCACCAGGCCGGCGAAATCGCCTGCGATGAAATGCTCTTCGAGCGCCTGCGCGGCCTGCGCAAACATCTCGCCGACGAACGCGGCGTGCCGCCTTACATCATCTTCTCCGACGTCGCCCTGCGCCAGATGGCGCGGTTGTATCCGGCAAATGAATTCGAGTTTTCGCGCATCAGCGGCGTGGGGGCGCAAAAACTGAAGGAGTTCAGCGCCGTGTTTCTGGCCGAGATCGCCAAACATCTGACGGTCAATCCGCGGCAGATTTTTGCTGACGATGCCTTCACCACGCCGGCCCCGCCGCCGAAACCAGCGCTCACGGACACCGTGCGCGAATCCCTGCGCCGCTTCCGCGCCGGCGAAACGGTCGCGGAGATTGCGAACGCACGGCAGATTGTGCCCGGCACGGTCCATGGTCATTTAGCGACCGCCATCGAAGCCGGCGAGGCGATTTCCTTGAAGGCGCTGCTGAACGAAGACGACTGGGAGTGCATCACCGCAGCACTACGCGGACATGCTGGAGCCTCGATCACCCCCATCCACAACACATTGGATGGGCGTTATGATTTCGGCCTCCTCCGCATCGTGCGCGCCGCGGTGAATCAGGGACGGAATTTTGAGTAGGATGACGAACGTCCCGTCGATCCGGCGAGGCTCCTGGTTGCTTCCCCATCGCGCTGGCAGCTGTTGCCCCACCGACGGACGAAACGCTTCTCCACTCCAAAGCGAAAGCCCGCGAGCGTTGCCGCCCGCGGGCTTGAATTCAACTGACCGCACGCGCGCTTACTTGTCCTCCGGAATGCGCATGCCGTAGAAGGAGCGATAGACGAAGATCAGCGCGACCAGGAAGAAGAACACGCCGATTGCCGTCTTGGCGCTTTGGCTGGTCATCGTCACCGCAATCTGCACGGCGAGCAGGCCAAACAGCGTGGTGAATTTGATCACCGGATTCAACGCCACCGAAGAGGTGTCCTTGAACGGGTCGCCCACCGTGTCACCGACGACGGTCGCCGCGTGCAGATCCGTGCCCTTTTGGCGAAGGTCAACTTCGACGATTTTTTTGGCGTTGTCCCACGCGCCGCCGGCGTTGGCCATGAAGATGGCCTGGAACAAGCCGAAGAACGCGATGGCGACGAGATAGCCGATGAAGAAATACGCGTTGAAAAAGGCGAGGGCCAGGGCCAGGCAGAAAATGACGATGAAGATGTTCCACATGCCTTTCTGTGCATACACGGTGCAGATGCGGACGACCTCCTTGCTGTCTTTTTCCGAGGCCGTGGTGGCGTCGAGCTTCATGTGCTCCTTGATGTAAACCACGGCGCGATACGCCCCGGTCACCACGGCCTGCGTCGAAGCGCCGGTGAACCAGTAGATGACAGCGCCCCCCATGATGAGGCCAAGGATGATCTCGGGTTGAACGATGCTCAGGGCGTTGATCACGGGTTTGAACGGTCCGATGACTCCCGCAGCGAGCTGGGTCTCATACAGCCCTTGCAGCAACATGATGATGCCGAACACCATCGTGGTCGCACCGACCACCGCGGTGCCAATGAGCACAGGCTTGGCGGTGGCCTTGAAGGTGTTGCCGGCGCCGTCGCCCTTTTCGAGCTGATACTTGGCGTTCTCGAAGTCCGCCTCGAAGCCGAACTGGCTCTTGATGTCCTGCTTGATGTTCGGGCGCGACTCAATCTGGCTCAGCTCATAAACAGACTGGGCGTTGTCGGTGACCGGACCGTAGCTGTCCACCGCAATGGTGACGGGCCCCATGCCGAGGAAGCCGAATGCCACCAGGCCGAAGGCAAAGATCGGCGCGGCGAATTTGAAGGCGTCCGGCATCAACGCCACAATCGGCGAACCACTGTAAGTCGCCAGGATCGACGCAATGAACATCAGCAACAGAATGCACAGGCCCATCCAGAACGCCGAGAAATTGCCGGCCACAAAGCCCGACAGAATGTTGAGTGACGCGCCGCCGTGTTTGGAGCAGTTCGTCACTTCACGGACATGGCGAGACGTGGTGCTGACGAAGATTTTGGTGAACTCCGGAATCAGTGCGCCCGCCACCGTGCCGCAGGAGATGATGGCCGAGAGCACCCACCACAGGTTCGCGTCGAGACCGGATTGTTTGGCCAGCAGCAGATAGCTCGCGGCAAACGTGATGCCGATGGAAATCGCCGACGTAATCCAGACGAGATGGGTCAGCGGCGCCTCGAAATCAAAATCCTTTTGGTGGCCATATTTGGCCTTGCTGAACACCTCGTTCACAAAATAGGAAACCAGCGAAGTCACAATCATCAGGGCACGCATCACAAACAGCCAGATGATGAGCGTGGCGCACACCGGTGCGTTGGCTACGAGCGCCAGTGCGAGAAATGCGATCAAAGCCACGCCAGTCACACCGTAGGTTTCGAAGCCGTCCGCCGTCGGCCCGACGGAATCGCCCGCGTTGTCGCCGGTGCAGTCTGCGATGACGCCGGGATTCTTCGGATCGTCCTCGGGCAGCTTGAAGACAATCTTCATGAGGTCCGAGCCAATGTCGGCAATCTTCGTAAAGATGCCGCCGCAGATGCGGAGCGCGCTGGCGCCAAGCGATTCGCCAATCGCGAAACCGATGAAGCAGGGGCCGGCAAGATCCTTGAGAAACACCAAAATGCAGATCATGAAGAACAGCTCCACGCAGACCAGGAGCAGGCCAACGCTCATCCCGGACCGCAGCGGAATGCCCAGCGTGGCAAATGGATTGCCTTTGAGCGCCGAAAACGCGGCCCGGGAGTTGGCCACGGTATTGATGCGGATGCCGAACCACGCGACGCCGTAGGAGCCGAGGATGCCAAGAATCGAGGCCAGCAGAATGACAATGACATCGCCGAGGCCTTTGTGCTCCAGCACATTGAAGTAAAAGAAAATACAAGCCGCGATCAGCACCCACAGAATCGCGAGGAATTTGCCCTGCTGAAAGAGGTAGGTCTTGCACGTCTCCCAAATGGTGTTGGAGACGTTGGCCATGGATTCATGCACGGGCAGGGCCTTGGTCTGCTTGTATTGCACCAACCCGAAGATCGCGCCAATGGCGCACATCAGGATGCCGAAATACATGAGCTGCACGCCCGTGATGCCGCCCAGACCATTGAAGCTGACCTGGGTCAGGTCGGGAATTTTAATGTCCGCCTCGCTGGCCAGGGCGCCCGAGGCGAAGCCGAAGGTTAACAGCGCCAACGCGCCGAACTTGGGAATACGTTTGAGGATGGATTGCGTAATCATAAAGTTCCGTTCGGGGGCTGATGTCCGGGACTATGGCAAATCGCCCCCCTGCACCGCGAACATTTTCTCGAAGCCCCCGGCTGGCGCTTCGCGTTTATTGTTGATTGCAAATCCTTTTTTGCAGGCCACCTCCCGCTGCTGCGGAAGGGGCACCGGTGCCCTGTGCGGAGCGCCGACATCTCGTCGGCTTTAAATACCGTGTGCCCAAAAAGTCACCAGAATGGATCAGCCCGCCGGGACTTTCATGTCCATCGCTGGCCGGAAGCCGGCGTTCTGGTGCGGGGGCAAGTATCGCCCTCCGCCTTTGCCCTTGCCGCCTTCCGGTGCGTTCCGCATCTTGCGGTCATGTCGCAACGGATGATTTCGGACGTGCTCGCGAAGCCCGATACGGCGCTGGAAATGACGCTGCGGCCTTCGGTGTTCTCCGATTTCACGGGCCAACCAAAGGTCAAAGAGCGATTGGAAATCACCGTTGCCGCCGCCCGGCAGCGCGGTGAAGCCCTCGACCACGTCCTCCTCTCCGGTCCGCCCGGTTTGGGCAAGACCACGCTCGCGAACATCCTGGCCAAGGCGATGGGCACAAACCTCAAGGCGACCAGTGGACCCACGATTGAAAAGGCCGCCGATCTCGCGGGCTTGCTTACCAACCTCGAGGAAGGCGATGTGCTGTTCATCGACGAAATCCACCGGCTGCAAAAGACGATTGAGGAATACCTCTATCCCGCCATGGAGGACTTCAAGCTGGACATCATCATCGACCAGGGACCGAATGCGCGCAGTGTGCGGCTGAACCTGCCACGCTTTACCCTGATTGGGGCGACGACGCGCAGCGGCCTGCTCACCGCCCCTCTGCTCACGCGCTTTCCCGTGCGCGAACGACTGGACTACTACGAGGCCGCCCAGCTCACGCGCATCGTCGAACGCGCAGCCCGATTGTTGAACATCGAAATTGAACCCGCCGGCGCCCATGAAATCGCACGGCGCAGCCGCGGCACGCCCCGCATCAGCAACAACCTGCTCCGTCGCGTGCGCGATTACGCCCAAGTCAGGCACGATGGCCGTGTGACCGCTGAAATCGCGGATCGCGCGCTGGCGATTCTGGAGATTGATGAAAACGGGCTCGACGAGATGGACAAGCGCATTTTGGAAGCCATCATCGTCAAATTCAGTGGCGGTCCGGTGGGCGTGAATTCACTGGCCGTGGCGGTCGGCGAGGAACCCGACACGCTGGAAGAAGTCTATGAGCCTTACCTCATCATGGAAGGCTACCTCAAACGCACTTCCCAAGGGCGCGTGGCGACCGAACTCAGCTACCAGAAGTTGGGCATCAAACCAGCAGCGGGCCGGCAGGAGGGTCTGTTGTGACGACTGGCGGGCTGGCTTGCTGACCGGCCGGGTAAAATGGGAGCGCCGGTCTGTGACCGGCTTCGACGCACCACCCGGCAAAGCCGACAACATGTCGGCGCTCCGATCGTTAGGATTGGGTGCCCCTTGATTCCCTCAACCCATTCCATGTCGCCTGCGGCCTTTGGCAAGCAGAAAGACTGGGCAACTTGAATATCGCCCGCACCAGCAGACAGGAATATTTGCCCTACTGAGCCGCCGGCACTGTGGGAGGATTGATGACGGGCGCAACGGGCGTTCCCATGTCTTGCGGGAGCGTTAAGTCGGTAGGTGGCAGCGGGGGCATATCTCCACTGATCACAGCGTCCCGAGTTTGATCACGGTTTAATTCCATCAATACCTTTTGCTCGTCAGCGGTCAGTTGCGGTGTGCCAGTCAATGGCGCTTGGCCAGGCAATGCCGATGGTCCCGCACCCACTACACCGCCGGATGACGAGAGCGCGCCTGTGCTCCGCAAAGGACGTCCGATGGAGGTTACGGATCCCGGAGCCACATTAGCCGCCGGAGCGGGCAGCGGCAACGGCAGCACGGGTTTTGCCCCTGGCACGGGCGCGCCCGGTGCCGCCGCCGCAGGGGCGGCTGCCGCCTTGGGCGCGTTCTTCTCAATATCCAAGGTCTGGAGGGTGCCGTTGTTGCTAATCTTAACGGTGCCGGCGGCGACATTGATTTCCAACACCTGCACACCCTCTTCTGCAGGCGCACCTTCGGCCAAAATGACGCTGACCTCCTTGGCGGGCTCCGGCGGACGGGCGGGACGAGGAATGCGCAACAACGCTGTTTTCCCCCCCATCAACGTGGTGATGCCGGCCAGCAGGACATTGGGCACCTGCGGCGGTGGGGCCGTGGGTGCCTGCGAGGGATCCGGCGGGGCCTTCAGGTTAAAAAGATTCCGGTTGGTGATGGTGTCGACATACGGGTTATCTGCCGTCAAGGCCGAGGCTGTCGAAACCGCAGCCAGCAGGGCGCCGGCGATACCAACCAGCCGGAAAACAGTTCGTTTCATAACATTGATAGTCCGATGAGCAGTTTAAACACCAACCAGCCGCCGATGTTTCGCGCCGCGAGAATTTCAACCTGATCCCAGAAACCAGCAAGAATTTTAACAACAAAAAAGGCCGCCCGAAGGCGGCCTTGGAATTTTGACCGACGCCCAATTACTTGCGACGGCGGAAGATCAACAGCCCCGCGAGGCCGAGACCGGCCAGAGCAAAAGTGGACGGCTCCGGAACAACGGTGGGGGAAACAGTAAAGGGTTGAAGTGTGCCCAGATTGTTCAGTGGGGTTGTGCCACCGTTTTGCACCAAGTCAACCTGAACCAAACTTGAGGCACCACGAGTTGTTGCGCTCGCGTAATCGGCCCCTCCCGTCCAAGCAACGACCATGATGGTGTATGTCCCAGCGGCACCAAAAACTGGTGAACCACCGTCAAATATTCCAGCACCATCAACAAGCGGCCCATGGCTTGGACCAGTTCCGGTCGTCCCGAAAAATGCGACAGGACTTCCATAGTATGTCGCACCGGACATGAAGGTTCCCAAGTCAGTTACGGTTCCCGCCATGTAGTAAAAGGAGGCGAAGTAATCGGCCCCAACATATTCGCCGGTTCCTTGAACCGTAACAGGCGATCCCAAACCAGCATTTTGGGAATAGTTATTAAAATTAAATGTTCCTTGACCATAGGTGGTCAACGCTGTCAACGCGGCTGCACAGGCTGTCGCAATTAGTGTTTTTTTCATTTTTTCTATGGGTTTGTTTTTGAATCCAAATTGTTTCACCTAAACAAATCAAGGGTTAAAACTCCTCACCCAGCTATATGGCGTAGCCGCATTGATGAAGAACCCCTGCCCGACATTCAGCGAGGGCACAGAAGGCGTCCATCCGGAACCAAAACCCACTTTGCCATAAGTTGTATACCCACCCACCCCATCTTCCTTCCAAACCAAAATCTGACTGCCCGTTGGGGGGATCAAATTGAGGTTCGTCACAGATCCAGCGTCAGCGATTGGATTTCCAATCATGCTAAAGCCCGCAGGAAGATTGTTTGTGAAGGACCCAATCATAACCTCACCGACAAATGTGTTAGTGTAAGGCGACCCACCAGTGGCAGACTTAATAAACACGGCTTCACCAGGGTTAAAAGTATTTGTAGAAGCCGTTGTCGGGGTCCATCCGTTACCAAACCCAACACGCCCAGCAGCCGGAGAAAATCCAGAGCCTGTCCACTTTGTTACAGACCAACCAACCGGCAACCCTTGAAGCAAGCCAGCATACGTATTATTTGTGGTGTTTAAAGGATTTGAAACCAGCGAATACTGCCCATTTCCTTGAAGAGGACGATTGACGTAACCGACAATGTTTAACGAGTAAACGTTGGACTGCGCAGATGAAACCCAGACCCCTCCAAGAAGGGCTGCTGCTGCGAGACATAGTGATTTTGTTCTCATGTTGTGTGTTTTTACTACCGTGTGTTGCGTCAATCTCGCAAGGAGAGCAAGACAGGTCAACGTTTTTTTAGAAGAATTTGCAACCGCCGCGATAGCCTCAACCAGTGTGCAAACTTGATCAACTCGCTCCGGTAAACCATTAAGAGCCTGCCAGCCAAAAAAGCAATTGAAAATTCACAAAATGCTTATGGATAGTAATTAGCATTAAAAATGAGATTAGACTAAGCCTCTAAAGCAAACCCGTCGAAAAAGCCGGTTCGTGTTTGCCAACCTCCGAGTCGTTTGGCAACAATGCCACCTTTCTGTTATGCGCCTGTTTTTCCCGCTATTGACGGCCATCGCTGTCGCCACTTTGTCAGGATGCTCAAGTCGCGAAGATTCATTTTCAGGCGCCTCTGAAGGATCACTAACCAACCAAACTACACTCCAATCACGCCTAACGACTTCGTCGCCTTTTGACCCTGATTTGCTGCTGCGAATCCAATTTGGAGGCACCACAAGAATCATAACCGATTCAAACACAAACTATTTTAAAAAATTATCACAATTGCCAGAAACGGAAATGCTCGGACGTCATGTTGCGGAGCTGATGGCCCGCCTGCCTGGGCGTCTCATTGTAGAAGACTCTCCTCATGCAACCGAGTCGGCTGCTCGGGCTGCCAAAGTGCTGGAGCCAGTTTTTGCGGAGTTGATGAAAAGAGGGTTTGTGCTTGAACTGCGCGGCACCAGCAACGGGGTAAATCGGATGATGCTCGCCGTCAAGGGGCCGTCCGCGACCGAACAAAGCTGGAGCCGTAGCTACGTCCAAGCGGCCAACTGTTGGTTCGCAAACGAGACAAATTTGGCTTCATCTTTGGAATGGCAACTGCAAGAGAACGGCAGGTCGATGAGAGTTTGGCAGACGAATGCCTGGCTAATGCTCGAAATCGCAGAAATGGCTCCAGTGCCTAGCATTCAAAAAGGCGATCTGCCGCGTCTGCCAAGCGAAGCAGTGCAAAGCAAAACAAATCCAGTGCTGTCCGTTGAAATGGCGCCATTCCTCTTGCCTCACTCAATCAGACGCGCCGAGTATGGCAACTTTGCCCGGTTCCATTTCCAAGTCGCAGCTACAGATCAGGGCTTTAAAGTTCAGGGAGCCATTCATTATGACCACGACCTTCCAGCGGCAGGTTCGACTTTAGTCGTTCCCACCAAGATCATTGGCAACCCGACGGTTAGTTTTACAGCAGTAAGATCCCCCGACCGTTGGGTTGCGCCCGGGAGCGGAATTAGAGATTTCTTACCTGTTCCGATCCCCCGGGAGATTTACTTTTGGGGAACGGCAGAAGCCCCTTTTTGCTTCTTTGCCGCAGGCCGCCTGGACCAGAAAGAGCTACAGATGCAATACGTCAGACGGCTGGCCCCCAAGCTTCAGGAATTGGCCAACCAAGCAGACGCGGGAAACGTGACGACCGCGCCTGACGGTCAGGAACTGTTTTGGCAGGGCATGCCGTTTGTGACCCCAAACGTGAAAGCGATTGTCCAAGATAACATTCATTACGCCGTTGCCGGTCTGGCGCCTCAAGCTGAATCAACGAATTCGTTTCCGAAGCCACTGCTGCAAAGAATCGAACAGCACCCAAATCTGGTTCTGTATGATTGGGAATTCACCAGCCCACGGCTAACAGGATGGTTGTATATTAGTCAATTGGCGCTCATGTTATCGCACAGCCAACAACTTTCGGAGTCGAGCCCGTCATTGAAGTGGATCCTCGCAGTCCAACATGCCCTTCCCGAAGGTGGGAATACGGTCACCGAAATTACTCAGACCGGGCCGCGCGAGCTCTCCTTCGAAAGGCGCGCTTCCTTGGGATTCACAAGCGCTGAGATCATCTGGCTCGCCAACTGGCTGGAGTCGTCAAATTTTCCGGCGGCAAATTTTGTGATGCCCACAAAGACAGGGTTGTGACCCACAAGATGGAAGCAAGAGCTTGGCGAGGGATGCTCATACAAGGGCCTTTTGGGCCTTGGAATAGTTTGCGTCAACGGGCTGATTTGTGCAGCCCTTCAAGCATGAGCACGGTGTATGGTTCGTCACGCGAACGCCTGCCAGTTTTGTCCTGTGAAAAGAACTTGAATTTGGCAGTCCCGGAGACATCGCTGTGCCAGACGTAATTCGTCCCTTTTCCCGTGTAGATGTCCGATCCACCGGGACCTTGAATCACCGTGGCAGCAAAGCCGGTTTGCAAAAAATTGAGCCACGAGAACGCAACCGTTCTTCCATCCACGGATGCCTTCGCTTGGATTTTTAATGGTGGCGCCCTGTCAAGCCTTGCAATTTTGGCAGGCTCCACGGGTGCCCTTCCATAACCACCATTTGAACGCCAACCGTCGGCATAATAGCTGGCGCTCTGGCGCAGATGCTGCCTTGCGTCCCACAAGTTGTAGCTAGGATGCGTGTCCAAAATGCGGGCAAGCTTCGCCGCCACCACAGCAGCAGCAGCGTTTTCGTTGTAATCATAGTTCATTCCATTTTTTTGCGGGGGAGCGGCATCAAAGAATTCAAGCCCCGGGCCATAGGTCATTTCATTGGAGTTCACTCCATACCCGACGGTAATTGCGGCGCCCAAGTATGCGGGGACCTCACGATTTGCCAAAGGCTGATCGGCCGTCAGCGGCTCGGCACAATGTGACATCACAACCGCAATCCCGGCAGCCACGGCCTTCTCCCATAACGCAGATTGCGAAGCATCAACAGAAGGGCCATTAAGCGGGACGAGGATGAGGCGATACCGATTGGAAATCGCATAATCCGCCATGGCGGAAAAATTGGGGAGTGCCGCGGCGTAAACCCCTCCATGTTCATAAAGGTCAACCCATTTCGCAGCGGGAGAATTGGTGCGACATGTTATGGCGCAAATCCAATTGGTTGCCTGCCGCTGAAATACATTCTGCATAGCCAAACTGGTAAACTCATGGCCGCCAGATTCTGCAAGCACCAGACAAGCAGGGATGCCGTTCTCTTGTAACCCCATCACCACGCGGGTCTGGAACGGCTCCAGCCGCGACTTGTCGCCCGCCTGGTTCTCGGACCAGTAGGTGAACGTTTGCGGCCCGTCCGCGTCGGTGGTCCAGACGAAGTTGGTGCCCGTGCCGCGGTAGACGATCTCACCGTTGCCGCGGGCAATGACGGTGGCGGCAAAGTCGCTCATGAGGAAGTTGCGCCAGGTGAAACGCACCTGCCGGGCGTTCCGGGAAATCGCTGCGCGGAACTCCAGCGGCGGTCCCGGCAGGAGTTTGTCCACGTGCACGGCGGGATCGGGCCGGCCAAAGCCATTGCGCTCGGTCCATCCCTTTGCCCAGCAGCTTCCGGTCTGACGCAGGTATTCCCGCGCATCCCAGATGTTGAACTCCGGGTGGGCATCGAGAATTTTGGCGAACTTTGCCGCGACCACCTGATTGGCCCAGCTTTGTTCGACGTTGTCCTGGAGATACCACGGCATGTAATCGAAAAACTCGAGCGTGGGGCCGTAGGTGTTTTCCGACTGGTTCACGCCGCCGGCGACCGCAACACAGGCCTGCAGTCCTGGCGGGTAATCGAGCCGCAGATGCGGCGTGTTGTTGCCGTGCGGGGCGAACGCCATCATGCCATTGTCCACCGCCGCCCCCCAGACTGGCGAGTTGGCTCCACCCGCGAAGTTCTGTATCACGATGCGATAGCCGAGATGATGTTCGCCGATGTAGTTGAACAAGGTCGGCAACGACGTTTTTTGTGGGTCCATGCCCAGCTTTTTCATCAAGTCCCACGACAAGTCACACGTCCAGCCCTTGGCGGGATCGTTCTCCGGATTGCCCACGAATTTCAGGAAATTGATCTTGGCCGCCTGGGGATGCGTGGGGCTGCCGTCCTTTTCGCGCAAGGGATCGCCCTGACCGATGACCAGCGCCTTGCGGAGGTTGTTCGTGTCGGCAGACCGCACCGGGAGCGCGAGGCACAAGCCGGACAGGAAAAAAGCCAAACGAAGCGACCACAGGCTATTGCGCGTCATGCCGGACGTATGTTTCACAGCTTACCTTTAGCTCAACGCGGACGGTGAAGCGAGCCTGCTCGCGGAAGAAGCCGGCGCCTCAGCCAGACTGCGAGACCAGAATCTTCAACGATTCCGGCGTGGGCCGCGCTGCAAGTTCCACCGCCGCGGCGGTTTGGGCGAGCGGGAAACGGTGGGTGATCAACGGGCGCACGTCCAGGCGACGGCCGAACACCAGCCGGGCGACCTGCTTTTGCAGGGTGAAATCCGCCGAGTAACTGCCGACCAAATCCACTTCGTCAACGCAGATACGGGCAAGGTCCACGGGCAGTTCGGCTCCGCGCTTGGTGTGGGCGAACAGGAGAATTTTCCCGCCGCCGCGCAGCTGTTCAAACGCCTGCTGCACCAGGGCATCCACGGGCACCGCGATCACGACGGCATCGAATGGGAGCGGCGGCCTGGCACGCAGGGAGCGGCGGGCCAGGCCGTCCCGGCCGGCGAGCGCGTCCGGCGGCAGGGCCCATTGCGCGCCGAACTGCCGGGCCAGTTGCAAACGGTTCTCCAGCAAATCCGTCGCCACCACCCGCACGCCCCGCAACGCCAGCAATCGCGTGAACATCAATCCAATCGGTCCCTGCCCAGCCACGTGCACCACATCGCCCGGCAGCAGGTTCAAGCGTTCGACGGCCTTGAGCACGGTGTTCACCGGCTCCAGCATGGCGCCCTCCTCGAAGGTGTTGCGAGCAGGAATCTTCACCACCCCCGGCAGCACGAAAGGCAGCACACGGACGTATTCCGCATAACCGCCACCCGCCGGCTCGAATCCCGCCGTGATGCCGGTGCGCTTGTAGGTGGCGCATTGGGCGAACGCCCGGTGCCGGCAGGCGTGGCAGTCGAGACAGGGCACATGATGGTGCAGGGCCACCCGCTCGCCGACGCGAAAACCGCGCACAAGCGCACCCACCTTGACGATGGTCCCGGCGGTTTCGTGGCCAAAGACGCGCGGTGGCGGCACGGTGCCGTAATGGATTTTTTTGATGTCCGTCGGGCACACTCCGCAGGTCGCCACACGCACCAGCAGGTCGTGCGCGCCGCTGCGCGGCACCGGCAGTTGCTCGAGTCGCAGTTCGTGCGGCCCGCGATAAACCACCGCCGCCATGGTCTTCGGAATGGTCACGGCGCATTTCTAATCGACTGTGCCGCGCGAAGAAAGGTCGGAAAACAACCCTCCGCCGGGCGACCCGCACCAAGCCGGCACCGGGCGCGAATTTCCCGCACGGAATTCATTGCCAGCCCGCCCGTGTGTGCCTAGTTTAGGCATAAGGATTTATCGGCATTGTCAGCCGACTTGGCCCGGTTTTCTAATCGCATGAATCAACGGCACATTTTCTCCCGTCACGAGCAAGGCCGTTCATGTCACCTAAAAGCAGCATAGTTCGCCAGCCAGGTGAAGCGGAGGCGGCCGGCGTCGCCGGAAGTAAAACTGCGGCAGGACCGCACGCCGGGGCTGAAGCGCACGGGCATCATTTGCTTCAACTGCAGGCGGTCCTGGATCATCTGACGGAAGGGCTGGTCATCACCGATCCCGCGGGCAACATGCTGCACTGGAATCCCGTGGCGGTGCAGATGCACGGCTTCGCCACCGCGGCCGACTGGCAGCGCCCGCTGTCCGAATTTGGCGACATTTTTGAGCTCGCCACGCCCGCCGGCAAAATCCTGCCCGTGAATGAATGGCCGCTGGCGCGCATCCTGCGCGGCGAGATTGTTCGCGAATGCGAAATCCACGCGCGCCGCAAGGACATGGACTGGCGGCGCGTGCTCAGCTACGCCGGCGCCCTCGCCCATGATGCGGCGGGCAAGCCGATGGTGGCGGTCGTCACCATCACGGACATCACCGCGCGCAAACGCGCCGAACACAAGTTGCAGGCGAGCGAACGCTGGTTCCGCGCGCTGACGGAGAAGGCCGCCGAGGACATCATCCTGCTGGATGCGAACGGCCGGATCACCTACGAAAGCCCGCATGAAACGCCGCTGCTCGGGTTCGTCTCCGGTGAGATGACCGGCCACAGCTGCTTCGAGCTGGTGCATCCGGACGACCTCCCGTTCGCCCGCCAGACTTTCGCGCGCATTCTGGACCACGCGGGGGCGACGGCCCAGGGCGAGTTGCGGATGGGCCACCGCGACGGCCGCTGGAGCTGGATTCATTTTTCGGCCACGAACCTGTTGCCCGACGAGGCGGTGGGCGCCGTGGTGTTGAATCTCTACGACATCAGCGAGCGCAAGGAGGCCGAACAAAAACTGCGCGCCAGCGAGGAGCGGCTGCAACAGGGCATCAACGTGGCCCGGCTCGGCCTCTTCGAACACGATCATCGGACCGACCTGATTTATTACTCGCCGCTGATGCGGGAGATCAACGGCTGGAAGGACACCGCGCCCGTCACGCTGCAACGCATCCTCGCCGCGGTGCATCCCGACGACCGCGCCACCTTCCTGAGCGCCGTCAAACGCGCCCACGATCCCGCGGGCAACGGCCAGTTCATCACCGAACACCGCATCGTTCAGCCCAACGGCATCATCCGCTGGGTCAGCGCGCGCGCGCAGACCACGTTCGAGGGCGAAGGCGCCGCGCGCCGGCCCGCGCGCACGATTGGCGCGCTGGTGGACATCACCGAACGCAAGCAGGCCGAGGCCCGGTTGCGCTACCAGTTGCGGCTGACGCGCGACATCGCCAACAACACCGCCGCCGCGATTTTCGTCACTGACGGCAAGGGCTGCATCACGTTTTTGAACACCGAGGCGGAGCGCGTCTTCGGTTACTCGCGCACGGAATTGCTGGGCCGCATCCTGCACGATGCGTTGCATCATCATCACCCCGACGGCTGCCCCTTCCCGATGAACGAGTGTCCGCTGGCGAAAATCTTCAGCTCGGGCGAAACGGTCCGGAACCACGAGGACGTGTTCTTTCGCAAGGACGGCTCGCCGATTCATGTTTCCTGCTCGAACAGCCGCCTCGAACTGGACGACGCATGGCCGGGCACGGTGATCGTGCTGCACGACATCACCGCGCGCAAGCAGGCGGAAACCGCGTTGCGCGAAAGCGAGCAAACGCTCCGGCTGGTCATGGACACCGTGCCGCACGGGATTTTTGCCAAGGATGAAACCGGTCATTTCGTGCTCGCCAACCAGGCCATGGCGCGCTTTGCCGGTCTGACCCCCGAACAGATGGTCGGACACACGGATGCCGAACTGTTCGGGGTTCCAGAGCAAATCGCCAACTTCCGCCAGACCGACGCGGAGGTCATTCGCAGCGGCCAGTCCAAGATGATCCAGGAGGAGCTGTTGACCGATGCCCAGGCCCGGACCCGCGTGCTGCAAACCACCAAGGTGCCGTTCACCGTGCCGGCCACGGGCGCCGCCGCCGTGCTCGGCGTGGCGGTGGACATCACCGAGCGCAAACAGGCCGAGGCGCGCTTCCGCGATCTGCTCGAATCCGCGCCCGACGCCATGGTCATTCACGATCAGCGCGGCCAGATCGTCCTCGTCAACGCGCAGGCCGAACGGCTCTTTGGTTATGACCGCAGCGAGATGGTGGGCCAGCCGATCGAGCTGCTGATTCCGCCCCGCTATCATCATTCCCACATCCAGGACCGGCTCGCCTATGCGCAACAACCCCGCACGCGGCAGATGGGCCCGGGCCTGGAACTCTTCGGCCGGCGCAAGGACGGCGGCGAATTCCCGGCCGAAGTCAGCCTCAGCCCGCTGGAAAGCGACGACGGCGTGCTCATCTCCAGCGCCGTGCGCGACATCACCACCCGCAAGGCCACGGAACAGGCGCTGTTGCAGGCGCGCGACAAACTCGAGCACCGCGTGGCCGAGCGCACGGCCGAACTGGCCCGGACCAACGAGCAGTTGAAAACCGAAATCGCCGAGCGCGTTGAGGCCGAGCAGGCGCTGCGCCGCCAGGCTGAACTGCTCGACATGGCGTCGGACGCCATCATCATCCGCGACGAGGACGGCATCATCCGCTACTGGAACCGCGGAGCGGAACGGGTTTACGGCTACACGCCCGCGCAGGCCATCGGCCAGCCCATCCAGCCGCTGCTGCGGTCGGTTTACCCGAACGGCTGGGAAGCCCTGGAGACGGCCCTCGCCAAAACCGGCGTCTGGATCGGTGAAATCGCACAAACCTCGCGCACCGGCCGCCCGCTCATCGTCGAGAGCCACCAGCAACGGGTCCTCCAGCCCGACGGCCGCACGGTCGTGCTCGTGACCAATCACGACATCACCGAGCGCGTGCAGATGAACGACGAAATCGTGGCCGCCGGCGAGCGGGAGCGCGAACGCATCGGCCAGAATCTGCACGATGGCCTGTGCCAGATTCTGACCGCGGCCCGGTTGAAAACGGATTCGCTGATGACGCGGATCAGCGGCGAGGACGCGGCCACGGGGCGCAGCCTGAAGTCCATTGCCACGCTGATTGTGCAGGCCGTCGATGAAGCCCGCGACCTCGCCCGCGGCTTGGAGCCGGTGGAGCACCTGCCCGAGGGCCTGATGTCCGCGCTGCACCAGCTGGCCACCACGACCAGCCGGCTGTTCAACGTGGCCTGCACCTGCGAATTCCCGCAGTCCGTGCTCGTGCTGGACCACAAGGTGGCCACCGCATTGTTCCGCATTGCCCAGGAGGCCACCAACAACGCGATCAAGCACAGCCGCGCTGGAACCATTCAAATCCGGCTCATCCGGGAGGGAAAAGCCGGCGTGCTGACCGTAATCAGCGACGGCAAACCATTTCCGAAACACCCGCGCACCTCCGGCATGGGCCTGAAGACGATGCGCTTCCGGGCGGAACGCATCGGCGCCACGTTGGAGGTGAAGCGCGGTCCGCGCAAAGGCACCATCGTCCGCTGCGTGCTGCCCACCCTGCCGGAGAACCCGGGCGAATCCGCCGTCACCGAGTCGCGCCCGAGCCAGTTGAACATTCTCAACATCCTGTCGAACCCGCCCGCCGCCAGCCAACGCTCCCCTGAGCCACCGAAAGGAGGAACCTCATGAGCGCCCGCAGCAACAGCACCGGATCCCGCAGGCACCGCATTCTGCTGGTGGATGACCACGCCATCGTGCGCGAAGGCATCGCCGAAATCATCAGCACGCACCACGACCTCGAAGTGTGCGGCGAGGCCGAATCCGCCGGCCAGGCCATGGACGCCGTCGCACGGCTGCGGCCGGATTTGGTGGTGGTGGACCTTTCCCTGCAAGGCGGCAGCGGGCTGGACCTCATCAAGAACCTCAAAGCCTTGCACCCGCTGCTGCCAATGATTGTGCTGTCCATGCACGACGAATCCCTCTACGCCGAACGTGCGCTGCGCGCGGGCGCGTTGGGCTACGTGATGAAACGGGAGGCATCCACGACCGTGCTGGAAGCCATTCACACCGCCTTGAACGGCCAGGTTTTCCTCAGCCCAAAAATGCGCGAACGCATGCTGCAAAATGTGGTGGGCAACCGCCCGGCACCGACGGCCGTGCCCGCGATGGCCCAGCTCACGGACCGCGAGCTGGAGGTGCTGGAACTCCTCGGCGAAGGCCGCACGACCCGCCAGATCGCCCAACAACTGCACCTGAGCATCAGCACCGTGGAAACCCACCGGGCCCACATCAAGGAGAAGTTGAACCTGGCCAACGGCAGCGAACTGATCCGGACGGCCGTGGAATGGGCCAACCGGCGCTGAGGCCCCGGGCCGTCACCGGCCGGCTGAACTCAACGCCGCATTTTGCTGTTCAACGGAATGAACCACGGCCGGCGACCCGTTGGCGGCGTCCCCCGCAACCGCATCACGGAATCCACGATGGCACCTTCGTTCAGCACACGATTCACAGATTGGGTCCGGCGCCTTATACGTTGGTCGTATGGATGCAATTCAAGTCATGGAGCTGACGGATGCCTTCCCCACCGGTCTCGCCGCAGTGAAGCCGGAGTTGAAGGTGTTGCTCGTGTATCAAGATTTCGAGATGGGGGTGCAGGGCAAGCAGGTCTTTGACCTCATTGCCCGGGAGGCGGGGAACGAATGCGCGGCGCGATTGACCGTCTGGCGGTTCGACTTCTTCCATTCACCCCAGTTGACGGTTGCAGCCAGTCAACAGGCGGAGGAAGCGGACGTCATCATCTTCGCGCCGCGCGACCCCAACTGGCTTCCCCCACAAATCAAGGCGTGGCTGGAACGCTGGCCACAGCGCCGGAAGCATCACACCGGGGCGCTTATTGGCGTCTTCCACCCGGCCGTCGGAGCACAGGCGCGCTCGTCGGATGTCGCCCTCTTGCTGCTCCGCGCCGCCAGCCGGGCCGAGATGGATTTCTTCTTCCGCGCTGAAACCCCGACGCCAACCGGCTTGGAATTGCCGCGCCCGGCCCATTCGGAACCGTTCACCATCACCCGGACCGCGCGGCCGCAGTATCGCAACTGGGGCGTCAACGAATGATTTCAACTATGGCAACGACAAATAGCAATACGACCACGCAAATCGCCGACAACGAAACCATCGCGCGCGCCGCTTATCTGGAATGGATCAAGGCGGGCAAACCGACGGGCCGGGATTTGGAGTTCTGGCTCAAGGCCGAGGAGAAGGTCCGTCACAGCACCACGGCCCGGCCGCTCCCGCCCCGGAAAGACGGCGGAACCACCAGCCGAACCGCCCTGTCGCGCTCGAAGAAATGAGCCGCCCCGCCACTGCGTCGGATGCCGTCAGCGGAGTTCACTACGGCAGGGCCGCCGCGAACCGGGGCGTAAAACCAGACAGGAGCGCCAAGTGAACGGCGAACAGGCCGGCGGAGGGCCGGTGGAATGGCGTCAGCCAGGCAACGGTCGCGGCGCACCCAATTTGCCGTCCTGTCGCGCCAAACCGGCGGGCTTTGGCGATTACGTGGACTGCTTGGCGGCCCGGCCGGAGCGATGCCTGTTCGCCCTCGCGTTCGGGGAAGGTTACCTCTGCCAGCATCCTGCGCGACGCGACATCGTGGCGCGCACCCGTGATCGTTCACCGCCGGAAAGATTGTGACAGCCGTCCGATCTGGTTCACGCGCCGCGCACCCAGACATCCGCGTGCAGCAATCCCCATTCGGCCAGTTTCCGCCGCGTCAGGAAAAATCCGGCAGCGCTCAAGAATTCATCCGGCGGGATCAACTGCCGCGCCGGCAGCGCCGTGGCCCAGCGGAAAAAGGCATACGCCGATGCCAGAATCAGCCGCGCCCGCCCGCGTTGCCAGCCGCGCGCCGGCACGTTGAAATCGGCAATCAGCCAGTGCGCACCGGGCGCCGCCCGCCGCGCGAGCGCGGCCACCACCGGTCCGAGCTGGGCCGCGGGGAAGCAGTCGAGAAAGAAATTTGTCACGATCAGATCGAACAATCCGTCGCCGCCGGACCATTCGGGCAGATGCGCCTGCACGAATTCAATCGCCTCCGGCCGGCCGCCCGCCGCGCGCCAGCGGGTTTCGGCCACGCGCAACATGCCGCCGCTGGCATCCACGCACGTGATGGTGGCCTGCGGAAAACGGCGGGCGCAAACCTCCAGGAAGCGGCCATGCCCCTCGCCCACCAGCAAAATGCGCCGGGGTTCGGGAATCTCCGCCAGCCACGCCACGCGGCAGCGTTGCAGTTTGCCGCCCGCGAGGAGCCATTCCATGGCGCGATAAAATGGGGCCAGCCGGTCGAAGCTCATTTGGCCGCCACCACCGGGCGCAGACGCCACCAGCCCGCGGCAAACACGGCGCCCACCGTGTAAGCCACCACGTCGAGCGGGTCGCCCACCGTTCGCATGATATGCGGCCCGATGCCCTCGAACAGGATGGACCAGACCACGAGGTGAAAAACAATTTCACTGAGGCGCGGAGGCTCGTCGTGATCGCGCAGATGGAGCCAGCGCTGCAGTTGCAGCAACACGGGCAAGGCGCACGGAATCAGCAGCAGATCGTCGAACTGTCCGGACAGAAAGGCCGAATGCGCGCGGGGCGCAACGACCCAGCGGTTGAGGGCGTAGAGGGCGCACCCCGCCAGGCAAAGCGGATCCCGCCAGTAACCAAACCGTTTCACAGCAGGCCGAGAATCACAATGCCCGTGGCAGCCGCCAGGGCCAGTTTCAAGAAGCCAATGATCATCGTCATAAAGAATTAAATGACAGGCCAAACGCCGGAAATACTCAAAAATCGGCCGGATTCTCCGCCGCCGCCTGCTGCGCCCGCAGCAGATCGTGAATGGTAAGCAGGCCAAAACCGCCTTCCGGGCCGACCCCGCGGACCACCAGCGCGCCGGTCGGCGATTCCAGCAGGTCATTCTGAATGTCGCTCAGGTGCGCATCCGGCTCGACCACCACCACCGGCTGCAACCGGGGTTCGCGTTTGCCATTGAAGGCCAGTTCCGCCTCTTCCCGTTCCAGCATGCCCAGCGGCGCGCCGTCGCGAATCACCGGATAACGGGCATACGGATGCTTCGCCAGCACGGCCCGGACTTCCTTCTCCTCGAGCGTCGGCAACACCACCGGCCGCGGATTGGCGAGCGCGCGCACCGGCTGTTCCTGCCACGCGCGGAGATTGTCCAGCGGCCGGAGGCGTTCGACGTCGTGGCCGTCCTGCTCCAGCAGTTCGTCGTAGAAACTTTGCTTCAGAAAGGAGCGCGTGATGGCCTGGCTGATGAGCGCGGTCAGCATCAACGGCGGCACGATGGCGAACTGGTGCGTCATCTCAAACACGATCAAAATGCTCGTCACCGGCGCACGCACCACGGCACCCAGCGTGGCGCTCATGCCGACCACCGCGAGCATGACCACGTCGTTCGGCGTCAACGGCAGCACGTAATTGGCGCCGCCCGCCACGAGCACGCCCGCCATGGCGCCAAAAAACAGCGTGGGCGAAAAGATGCCGCCGCAACCGCCCGTGCCGTAGCACGCCACGGTGGCGAATAATTTTGCGGTCAACAGCATGGCGGCCGTGCCCCAAAACATCTTGCCCGCCAGCGCATCGCTCAAATCACCGTAACCCAGGGCAAACACGCCGACGCGGCCCGTGTGCCAGAACACGGCCAGCCCGAGCGCCCAGCAAATCAACGCCCCCACCGCCGGGCGCATCCACATGGGAACCTGCTGCCACTGGCGGCAGCTCAACCGCAGGCCCATGGACCATTTTTGAAAGAAGACACCCGCCAGGCTGGCCACCGCCGCCACCAGCGGGATCAACACATACGCCTGCCAGTTGGCCTCGCCCAGCGGCGCCAGCGCAAACGCCGGCTGTGGCCCGAGGATGCCGTGCGCAACCAGCGCCCCGAGCACGCCCGCAAACAGCACCGAACCCAGCAGCCGGCTGTTCAAATCGCCAATCAGCTCCTCCAGCACAAACGTCACCGCCGCCAATGGCGTGTTGAAGGCCGCTGCCAAACCCGCCGCCGCGCCCGTGGCCGCGCCCAACCGGCGCCGCTGCTTCGGTTCGCCGAGCAGGCCGGTCAAATTGGAGCCCACGCCCCCCGCCATCTGCACGCTTGGACCTTCACGCCCCATGCTGCTGCCGCCGCCGATTTGCAGCGCGCCCGCAAGGAACTTCACCCAGACCACCCGCAGTTTGACGTAGCCAAAATCCTTCCACAGTGCGGCCTTCAATTGCGGAATGCCGCTGCCCGCGGCCTCCCGGCAGAACGAACTCATCAACCAGCCCGCGGCCAGCGACGTGACGACGATCAACACAAAGCTGCCGACCGCAAAAGGCGCGACCCCCTGCTTGGACAACGGCACCAAGCCGCCCTGGTAAATGCCGTTCATGGCCATCTGGAAGAGCACCGCCAGGAATCCGGCGCCAAGGCCGGCGACCGCAGTGAGCACTGGGGTCCGGGCCCGCCGGGGAAGGCGGGCAACAAGCGAGGGCAGGAACTGGACTGCTTTCATCAAACGTCAACCCCTCGCCCCACCGTGAGCAGGTTCATTGTCGTAAAAACAGAAGGTGGTCGGAACATCCGCAGCACAGTCAACGCAAACCATGTGTGATGGTGCGTCGAAAGACAGCGCGATTCAAGATTGGAGTTCCCGCCGCGGCTCGCTTCGGGGGACAAATCGACCAAAGCAGAATCTTTTTTTTGGCTATCCAACCACGTCACGATAAACTGCGAACGTGCCGCTGCTGACCAGTTTGCTTTGTCTGATCGTTTCCGCCCGGCTGCTTGGGGGTTTGTTTGCGAAATACAAACAGCCCTCCATCGTCGGTGAAATGATTGCCGGCGTATTACTGGGCCCCGCCGTATTCAACGTCGTTCATGCGACCCCTCCGCTTCAGGGCATTTCGGATCTCGCTGTGTTCCTGGTCGTCTTGTCGGCTGGTTTGGAAATGAACTTCAAGGATGTCATCAAGGCGATGTCCGGCAAGGGGCTCGTCGTCGCGTTGCTGGGATTCGTGATTCCGCTTTCGGCGGGCCTCGGCATCGGCGTGTTGTTCAAGCTGGATGTAACCCGAACGGTTTTTCTGGGCCTTTGCATTTCCATCACCGCCCTGCCCGTGGCGGTGCGCATTTTGGACAGTTTCAAGATGCTCAATTCGGAAATTGCACGTTATGCCGTTGTCACGGCGATCATCAACGACGTGGCCGCCCTGCTGGTGCTTGGAGTGATCCTCGGCCTGCCCCGGGCTGGCAGTGCCTTGGACGTGGCAAAAGGGGTGCTGTTCACAGGAGGCAAGCTGGTGATATTCGCGACGCTCGTTTGGGCATTTGGCAGCCTCCTGGCGTGGGTGGAGCGCAAGGGCATCGCGGTTCACCGGGTGCCCGAACGGCTCGTCGCCATCTTCGGGGCCGAAGCGTTGTTTGGCATCGTTGTGCTGCTGGTGCTTGTGTTCGCCTCCGTCAGCGAGATGCTCGGGTTTCACTTCGTGATTGGCGCGTTCTTCGGCGCGCTGCTGATCAACAAGGATCTATTCCTGGCATCACGCTACTCGGAGCTGGAAAAGACTTTGAATTCGGTGACGGGAGGATTTCTTGCGCCGGTGTTCTTCGCCTATCTCGGCCTGGAGTTCAACATCACGAAGATGAACTCGCCCGAGTTTGTCATCGCGGTTTTTGCCGTTTCCGTCGGAGCCAAAATTCTGGCTGGCTGGCTGGGCGGGCGCTTGATCCGGCTTTCCAACGTGGATTCCCTCGGCATCGGCATCATTTTGAACGGCCGCGGCGTGATGGAACTGGTCATCGCCAGCATTGCCTTCCAGCACGGCCTCATTGGCGAGGGACTGTTTTCAACCCTGATCCTGATGGGCGTGGTGACCACCATTCTGACGCCGGTGCTGTTCCGCAAGTTCGTCCTGCCGCACGTTGCCCCGGTGAACGGGACCGCACAGGCGCAAGCCGCCACGCCCTTGGGCTGAACCAAGTTAAGTGTCACGGGCGCCTCACTTTGGGCGAATCAGCTCGAAACGGTCGCGCGTGCGGCAATACCAGTGGGGGCTGGCCATGCGCCCGATGGGGAAAAACCGGTCCAGATTCACGCGCAACGTCTGCGGGTCAATCAACCCCTCCCGCGCGTGGAGGCGCTTGATCAGGCCAATGACGAGCCGGTTGCCGCCAATTTCCACCGTGCTGTGCTCAACGCACTCCAAACTGACGGGCGCTTCGATGAGGCGGGGCGGTTTGACCACCGATGAAGGCGCCGCGGTCAGGCCGGCGGCCGGCAGTTCACTTTCGCCGTAGGGCAGCGATGCCGCGCAGCGGTTCATGGCTTCGGCGATGGTTTCATCGACCAGGTTCACCACGAACTCATGCGTCGCGCGAATGTTGCGGGCGGTGTCCTTGGGCGTGCCGTCATCGCGGTCACCGGGCGCGAACGCGCACAACGCCGGGTCGGCGCCGAACACGTTGAAAAAGCTGAACGGCGCGGCATTCACCACGCCAGCCGGGCTGACGGTGGTCACGAGCGCGATGGGCCGCGGCGTCACCAGCCCGGCCAGCAACGCGTAGGCGCGATGCGCGTGTTGTCCAATCAGGTCGAGTTCCATAATCGCCGCCGGGCTGCCCCGCGAAAGCCGCCGTTACTTCAACGCCGCCCAGACGCGGTGCACATCGTCGTGATCCTCGAATTGCTGGAGGAATTCCCCCACCTCGGCGCGCTGATCGTCGGTCAGTTCGGCGAACTGCTTCGGCACGAAGCCGATTTCGCTGGTCACCACGGTCCAGCCGTTGGCCTTGAGCCATTCCGCCACGGCATGCACGGCGGTGCGTTCGCAGATGAACCGGGCGCCACAGGCGCTCTCCGGCAAATCGTCATTCTGCTCGTGGGTCAGTGGCTCCACCTCGTTGGCGCCGGCCTCGATGGCCGCGGCCTCGCGGTCCGCACCGGCGTCGGAGTGATGGGCCTCCACCAGCCCGACGTGGTCGAACAGGAACTTGTTCGCGCCTGCGTTGCCGAGCGTGCCGCTCTTGAACATCTTCCGCATCTCGGGCGCCGTGCGGTTCACGTTGTCGGTGTAGCACTCGATGATGACCGGCACGCCGTGCGGGGTTTTACCCTCGAACACCACGTGTTCCATGGTGAGCTTGTCATCGCCGGTGCCCGCGCCCTTTTTGATGGCGCGCTCGATGACATCCTTGGCCACGCTTTCCTTTTTCGCCTTTTCGACGGCAGTAAAGAGGCGGGCGTTCATGCCCGGGTCGGCGCCGCCCATCTTGGCGGCCACCATGATTTCCCGAACGAGTTTGCTGGTCGTGCGGCCCTTTTTGAGGCCGGCAACCAGGCGTTTGGCATGCAACCATTGACGTCCCATGCGGCGAAGCTACCAAAGGAGAACGCCGCCAAACAAGCCGCGAGACGGGCGGGCTCAGGGTTTCACGGCCAGCGGCGGTTCGCCGGTTCCCAGGTCCCGCAGGAGTTCCTGATACGTGGGATCCTGCCGCAACAACAGGTGTCCGGCCTCCCGCAGCTTGTCCACGTCCGTCCCCGGCAGAAAGAAGCTCGTGGGCAGGTTGAGGAAAAACCGCTGCTGCTTCTGGTCGCGGAAGTTGGTGAAGCTGAGAAAGACCGGATAAATCTTCACGTCCGGCGGCAGTTCGAGCCGCTCCTTCAAGTTGCGCAGGCTGTCGCGCAGATAGTCGAGCGTGTCCAGTGAGCGTTCATCGAGGGTATGGCTCGCCGCCGCCGCGGCCGTGGCCAGCGAACCCGGCGGGGTTTCGCGCCGGTCCCAGTCCCGGTCCGGCGAGGCGTAGGCATTGACGATGATGAGCACGATCTTCCGCGCCCGCAACTGGGCCAGTTCCCGGTGCCGGCCCGGACTGAGCGGAATGGATTGCACGTAATCGAGAAACGGCTGCAGGCCGAGATTATCGCTCACACCGCCGTCCACCAGGTGGATGAACGGTCGGTTCGTGGCGTCGAGGTAACTCGTGAGCACCTGCGCCCGGCGCGTCATCCGGCCGGCCTCCTGTTGCCGGGCCGCCGTGATCCAGTCGGGCAACGCACAGTCGCACGCGCCGGCAAAGTTCTTCAACGTCACCGGCGTCAGCGCCCCCGGCACCGCCGATGACGCCGCCACCGCGCTGGCCAGCGGATACTGCGCCACGTCGGAGCAGATCAAATCGAAGCAATGCTGCGTGAAGTCAAACCGCGTGCCGGTGGTGATGTCCGTGCCGTTGATGACGAGAAACGGGCTGCCGTTCGTCTGCAACGTGGCAAACGTGGCGCCGTGAAACAGCAGCCGGTCGTAATAATCCGCCGCGAGTTCCGACCGGCCGTAGGTGGGCGACCACAGCGCGGGCCAGTGCAGCGGGTTGAGCGTTTGCAGGACCAGCGACCGCTGCACGTTGTGCTTGAGAAACGCCGGCTCGAGCACCGAGAACACCCGGTCGCCGTAAAGCCCGTAGGCCGCCGCCGTGACGCTGCCGCCGGAGACGGACGAAATCACGTCCACCTCATCGAGCAGCGAGCGCGGTTGCGGTCCGGGCAGGCGCGTATCGTGCAACTCCTCCAACACGCCATAGGCGAACGCCGCCGCGCGCGTGCCGCCGCCCGAAAAGGCCAGCGCCACCAGCATTTCGTCCGATTGATTGGTGCGGCCGGCCGGATGAAAGTAATAGCCCGCGGAGCGATCGACGGCGGTGAGCGGGAAATTGAGACGCCGATGCGCGCACCCGCACGCCAGCCCGGCCAGCAGCAAACTGCCAAGCACGGCACCAAGCCCGCGGCCAACGTGGTTGCCCCCATGCATGCCGGCGAGTAAGCCCCGCCCGCCCGGCAAACGCAATCCCTGAAACGGCCCGCCTCCGTCAGCGCCGGAAGGGCATCAAGCCAAAGTGAAGCACCAGCCAGACCGGCACGGCAAACAGCGCAATCGCTATCAGCCGGTCCCAGGTCCAGGGCAGATGTCCCGCCAGCACCGATTGAATCGGAAAAATCATGATGGCGAAATAGTTCGCAAAGCGCGAATGCCCGAGGAACGTCCCGTAACGCGGGAAACGCCGCCGCAGGCCGCACACCAGCGCCATCAACCCCAGCCCGAGCACCAGCACGGTCACCAGCAGATTCACCGGCAGCATGGCCCCCAGTTCCACCCGCGGCACGGCCGCGCCCCGCAGCTTGAGGTGCGGATACAGCCATTGAAAGCCCGCCCAAAGGAAACTGAAGCCGGTTTGCAGCGCGGTTTGGAAATTCGCCCGGTCGGACGTCAGCTCGTTCAACAACAGCCCGAAGTAAAGCGGCACGATGCCCCAGATCAGCGCGCTGTGTTCAAAGGGCGTCCGCACCAGCTCCAGGAAAATGTTACCGTAATGGACCAGAATTTGCACCGGGGCCGGATGCTAGAAGGCTGCCCGGCCGCCGTCCAGCCGGCGGCGGGCGCCGGGTTACTCGTCGGCTTCCACCGAGGCCAGGGTTCGTTGAATGACGGACACCAGTTTTTCGTGTGTGAAGGGCTTGAGCAACGCGGCCGCCATGCCGAGCTTGCGAAACTCGCGTTCGAGGTTGTCATCCAGCCGGCCGCTCATCACCACCAGCTTGACCTCGGGGATCATGTGGCGCAGCGCGCGGGCAAACGTCAGCCCGTCCATGTGTGGCATGTGCGCGTCCGTGATGACCAGCGAGAGTGCCGCCTGGTTCTCGGCCGCGCGGACGAGCGCCTCGGCGCCGTCGGCGGCGGTGATGACCTTGAACCGCAGCCGTTCCAGGATGGCGCAGGTGACGCGCCGCACCGAGGCATCGTCCTCCACCACCAGCACGGTCTCGCCGTGGCCATGGAATTCGACGTCGGCCCTGGTCATTTTCTCCGTGTCGCTCCCGGGACTTTGCGCGGGCAGGAACACGGAAAACGAGGAGCCCTGACCGACCTTGGTGTTCACCTGGATGAAGCCGCCGTGGCTGCGGACGATGCCAATCACCGTCGAAAGCCCGAGGCCCGTGCCCTTGTCCGGACTCTTGGTGGTGAAGAACGGCTCGAACATGTGCTCCAGAACTTCCGGCGGAATGCCTTCGCCCGTGTCGGTCACGCGCCAGACGACGTATCTGCCTGGTTTCGCGCCTTCGCCCGTGACCGAATAGGCTTCGTCCACGGCGACGTTCGCAACCTCCAGGATCAGCGTGCCGCCCTCGGGCATGGCGTCGCGGGCATTGACGCACAGGTTGAGCAACACCTGGTGGAGCTGGGTGGGGTCGCCCAGCACCGTATCGACCTGCCGGCCGACGTTGGTCTGGAGCAGGATGTTTTTCGGGAACGTGCTCTTGATGATTTTTTCCATCTCCTTGAGCAGGTGCCGCGGCTGGAGCAGCAGGCGCCGGCCCTCGACGCCTTTGCCGAAGGTCAGCAACTGACGCACCATGTCCGCCCCGCGCTTGGCGCTGGCTTCCATGGTGTCCAGCATCACCGTGGCATCCGGCCGGGCGTTTTCGCGCAGCAGGGAAAGGCCCATCATGACCGGCGCGAGCGCGTTGTTGAGGTCGTGGGCAATGCCGCTGGCGAGCGCGCCGATGCTCTCCATGCGCTGGGCGCGCAGCATCTGGCGTTCGGCATTCTTGCGTTCGGAAATATCGAGCCCCGTGCCCAACAGGGCCGGCTGCCCGTCCACCGTCACGACCCGCGAGGAAAGCTGGAACAGCAGGCGGCGGCCGCTGCGGGTCTGCAAGGTCAGTTCCGCCTGGGAATGACCCTGCGCGAAGGTTTCGCGAATCTTTTCCTCCGCCTTCCTGCGATCCTCGGGCGCCACGAATTCGAGCGGCGACATGGTCGCGATCTGCTCCGCGGGATATTCCAGCAGGGTTTCGATGACGCGATTCCAGCGGAGGAAACGGCCCTCGGGCGTGAAGCAGAAGAACACGCCGGGCACGCTGTTGATGAGCTCGTCGGAAAACTGCTTGGCCGCCTGAAGCCGCTGCTCCGCCTGGAGCCGGTCGGAAATGTCCCGCACGAACGAGACGATGAACTCCTGATGATCGAATTGGAGCCAGTCGCGTTCGATTTCGGTGGGAATGATCTGGCCGTCCTTGCGGCGCAGGCGGCAGTTGATGACGAGGCGCTGGTTTTCGCGGACGGCGGCGCAGTGGGCCGGCCACGCCTCGCGGGGGACATCCAGATTGAATTCCGAAATGCTCAGGCTCCGCAGCTCCATCTCGGTATAGCCGAGCATGTCTGCGTAAGCCTGGTTCGTCCGGATGACACGGCCATCGGGCGTGGTCCAGACAATGCCGACCAGCGCGTGGTTGACGGAAAAATCGCTCAACCGCAGCAGCCGGTTGGCTTCTTCGAGCTGCGCGGTGCGGAGGCGGACGCGTTCCTCCAGCGTTTCATTGATCTGGGTGCGGGCGATCTCGAGCTGTTTGGGGCCGCTGACGTCTTCGATGGCGAGCAGGATCAAACGCGAGGAATTGCCGGGCCGGAAGACCTTGCGCCCGCTGATTTGCAGGCTGCGGCGGCCAATGACCGGCGAGGAGATTTCCACCTCCAAATGATCGAACGGCGCGTTTTCGGGAATCACGCGTTCCAGCCTTGCCCGCAGTTCGGGCAGGTTCCACAGGCCACCGCCCCACTCGGGCAGCAGGTGTCCTTCCGTCTCAGCCGGCGTCGTGCGAAACATTTCGTAGAAGGCGCGGTTGGCCGAGCGGATGCGAAGGTCGGCCGCCAGAATCACCAGCGGCTCCTGCACGGTTTGCACGATGTTTTCCGCGTAGTCACGTGCCTCCTGCAAGGCCTGTTCCGCCTGTTTGCGGGCCGTGATGTCGAGGTTGATCGTCGTCACGGACCAGTGCCCGGGCGTCAGCGGCTGGAGCAACGCCGTCTGGAAAAACCAGTGCAGCCGCCCGTGCCGGTCCCACGCTCGCAACTCCTGCTGCCAGGTGGTCGCGCCGGTCACAAAGGCCTTTGCCGCCACAAGATTCATGGGGTGCCAGTCGTCCCGGTGCTTGGCGCGGGCCCAGCCGTTGGCGTAATGCTCGCCGGGCTGCAGCTCCAATGGCAGCACCTCCTGCGCGGACGCTTCGTCCTCGTAATGCGCGTCCCAGTGATACCGTTCCGCCCCCCACTCGGGCGGATGCTCATTCCAGCCTTCCGGCGCGGTCACCGTGGCGCGCATGATGATGGCGCGGGCGGCGCGCAGCAGGCTGCGCCGGGATTGCTCGGCCCGCTTGCGTGCAGTGATGTCGAGCACCGTGGACCGGCTGGCTACAAACCGCCCCTGCGCGTCGCGAATGGCCGTGGCGTTGATCAACGCGGAAAACGCCGTGCCGTCCTTGCGGACCATTTCCACTTCGATGTCCTTCACCCAGCCGCGCTCGCGCAGCCGGGGGAACTCGTCGGTGAACACGTGCCGGTCCGGCGGCACAATCAGGTCCGTCAGCCGCAGCTTCCCGACGACCTCGTCCCGCGTGAAGCCGAGCCACTGCAGTTCGGTGTCGTTCATGGCCACGATTACGCCTTCGGCATTGAGCGAGTGATAACCGCAGGGCGCGTGATGATACAGGTCGGCAATCTCCGCCGCCGACCGTTGCAGGGCGAGTTCCGCCTGGCGTTCTTCGCGGACGTCGCGAAAGACCAGCACCACCCCGACCACTTCGCCCCGCGCATCGCGAATCGGCGCGGCGCTGTCGGCAATCGGGCATTCCGTGCCGTCGCGCGCCACGAGCGTGGTGTGATTGGCCAGGCCGATGATGAATCCCGAGGCCAGCACTTTCTCCACCGGGATGGCCGCCGGCTGGCGCGTGGTTTCGTTGATGATGTGAAACACCTCCGCCACGGGCCGGCCCAGTGCCTCGGCCTCGCGCCAGCCGGTCAGCTGCTCGGCCACCGGGTTGAGGCGGGTGACACGGCCCTGAACATCCGTCGCCAGCACGGCATCGCCGATGGAACGCAGCGTCACGGTGAGATTCTCCTCGCTGCGGCGCAGCCGCTCCTCGGCGGCGCGCAGTTCCGTCACATCCCGCGCCACGGCATAAATTTTGCCGTTCACAATCGGGGTCGCGCGCCACGAGAACAGGCGGTAGGAACCATCCTTGCAGCGGTAACGGTTGTCGAAGCGCACGACGGCCTCGCCCGCGGCCTGGCGTTCGTATTCGCGCTGCGTTGCGGCGCAATCGTCCGGATGCACGAATTCGATGAACGGCCGGGACAGCAGTTCCTCCGCGGACCAGCCCAGAATCCGCGAGAAGGCCGGATTGACCCGCTGAAACCGGCCGTCCACGCCGGCCACGCACAACGGGTCCAGCGATTGTTCGAAGAACTGGTTCCGTTCGTTTTCCGCGGCCTGCCGTTGCCGCAGATGATGCCGGGCCAGCCACCAGCCGCCGAGCAAGACGAGGACGACCAAGGTGGACAGCACCGCCATGGTCACCAGCAGACGTTGCGTGCCCGCCTGCGCCGCCGACTGCGAAACGGCCAGGTGCCCGACCTCCGCCTGATGCAGCGTGTCGATGAGGCCGCGCGCCGAGTCCATCATCACCTTGCCCTGGCCGGTGAGAATCATCTGGCTGGCGGTGGGCGCACCCTGCGCCCGGCGGGCTTCGACGACGGCCGCCCGGTAGCGGATCAGATTGGTGACCGCGTCGTTCAACTGCGCCAGCCGCCGTGACTGTTCCGCATCCGCCGCCCAAAGACGCTGCAAGCCGGCAATCTGCGCGGGCAGGTTGGTCCGGGCGGTTTGAAAGGGCTGGAGGTAGGCCTCGTCGCCGCTGAGGACATAGCCGCGCTGGCCGGTTTCCAGATCGATCAGGGAATTCAGGGCTGCTTGCAGTCCGGCCTGCACGCGCAGCGCGTGGTTGGCGGCGGCGCGCGCCGCGTGGCTGGCGGTCAGGTTGAACCAGGCCGCCACCACCACCAGCGCCGCCAGACCGAAGGCCACAAAAAACAACACGGCGAGTCTGCGTTCAAGTTTCATGGCATGCCTTGACTGTCCCGAGCAACGGCGGGCTTGTGTTGCCGCCCATGAAACCCGGCCGCGCGCCCGATGGCCAGCCTTTTGCCGGGCTCCCCGCCGCTGCCCGGCGGGGACGTGGCTCATTCGACTGCGTGGAAGGAAACCAGTTGCAGGTCGCGCGGGCTGTTGCGCACGATCACGCCGACGAAGCGGCGGGTGTAGTTGCCGACCGAGGCGCTGACGTGCACCTCGAACGTCCGGCTGCGCACATCACAAAAGCGCGAGATTTGCTGCACCGCCTGGGGATTGGGCACGGCATTGATCAATTCCCCCACGTTGCGAAACGGCACGTCATCATCCGTCCCGTCGGCGCCGTCCATGCCCGCGCGCTGACGGATGATGTCATTGGCAGCCTGTTCATCGACGCCGGGAATGAGCTGCAACACGGCGGCCGAGGCGGTGTTCACGTTGATGCGTCCGCTCGAAAGCGGAGCGAACAAATCCACGAAGCCCACCGGATAGACCGGCGTGTCCGCCTGAAACCCCAACCGTGAATTGGCGCCCTGGCGGGCATGCATCGGCACGTAGTTGGTCGAGCTGGGCCCCCAATACAAATCGGGGGTGATCCCCTTCACCAGCAGCAACTCGGACAAGTCGTCGATGGGACCGTTCTTCGCGAAATACGGCGGCTCCCCGCCCTGGTAATAATCCGACTCCGCGCCCTGAATGCGTTCGCTGTCGTCCGGGTCGGTCCAATCCAAAATGGAGTTCACGATGGCCGGATACTCGCCGGCATCAACGCCCATTTCGATCAGCGCCTGCTGGAGCATGACATCATTCGCCGCGTTGATGTTGGCCTTCCGTTCAAGGTCGATGATTTTGTCCACCGTCACCTGGCCGTTCCCGAGCGGGATGTTTTTCATCGAGAACGACGCGAGCGGCGAGTTGGAAATGGCCAGGCCGCCGGGACCGCCCGCCCATGTCTGGTTCAAGGAATCGTAGGGCTCGGCATTGATGCCCAGTTGGAGGCCCAGCACATATTTGGCGACTTCCATGCCGGAACGGCCCATCCATTCCATCTCCTCGTCGTTGTTGGTGTTCATCGCGAGCCGGCCCTCCACCTTCATCGAGTAGGCGAAGATGCCAGCCAGAATGGACAACGAAATCACCGCGATCATGACGATGATCAACGCAATGCCGCGCGGGCGCTGGGAAACGGCGACCTTCATCGGGGCACTTGCAGGTTGGGGGCCCCGCCCGGCGGCACATTGTTGCCCGGCGGCGGACCGCCCGGCACCTGGCCCGGCGCACGCGCCTGCCAGCCGGGTTGCACGGCCACCGCTGCCGGCGCGACGATGCGCGTGTATTCCTGGCCGCGGTCAAAGGGCTGGTTCGGATTCTCCGTGGTAAGGGTCACGCGGATGAGCTTGGGCATCTGATTGGTCTGCGTCCATTCATCGGTCCAGTCGTCCTTCTGCACGTCCCAAAATTCCATTTCCATGCGCTTGATGTTACGCATCAGAATCAGCGGGTGCTCCTGCTCATCCTGGTCGAAATCCATCAGCAAGGGCGCCTGACGCAGGGCCAGCACGCGGTCGCCGCCCGGGTCAGACTCAATCGTATAAGCCAGCCGGCGCACGGGATAATCCCCAAACCGCCCGCTGCGGGGAAAATCGCTGGGCAGCCGCGAAACGAACGAGAGCGAGGCATCCGAGCCGTTTTCCGCCACAAACCCGTAATAGCGGGCATTGGCGACATACATTTCCGTGTAGGTGAGCGATTCCTCCAGGCAGCGCAGCGCCACGCGCGTGCGCTGCACCTGCGCCGCCGCCTTGCGCCCCACTTCGGTCGCGCGCATGATGGCGGTCCACGTTGCGTAGATGGCCGCAATGACGCCGCTCAGGATGACAATCGCGAGCATGATCTCCACGAGCGTGAACGCCCGGCGCTGCGACCGGCGGAATCTCATTGCTGCACCCCCAGCCGTCGGGTCTGCGAATTGGGACTGTAAATCAGCAGGCTCATCCGGGAATCCGGCGCGCCGCGATTGCCGCGGCGAAAGACCTGAAAGTCCACCTCCCACAGGCCGTTCGTGCCCGCTTCGTAGGTGTCGCGCGTCCACGAGTAGTCGCGGTAAAGATTGCCGAAATCGCCCGACTCCGTGCCCTCCTCCAGCCGGTTGGTGAGCGACAGTTGCGCCGCAAGCATCCCGGCGTTGGGCCGGGTCACCTGCAGGGCCCGCGCAGTGCGCAGGCCGGAGGACACCACCGCCAGAATCGAAAACGAAACCATGAAGAAAATGCCGACGGCAATCATCACCTCGAGCAGGCTGAAGCCGTGCCCGGACAGCCGCCCCGCCCGCGACAATCCCGGTGGTTGAACGTGCAGCGTCATTGCACATCCCCCACGGTGGCCAGGCCGGTGATGGGATCGAGGGAAATTTTCCGCCAGTCGTTGCGGGACGAGTGCAGCACAATCGTGCATTCGTCACTGGTCCCGTTGGCAAAGAAGCGCACCCGGGCCACGTCCTGTTGCCGGTATTCACTCAGGTTGACATCCAGCATTTCAATGCCGATGGAGTCGTCAATGCGCCCCGCCGTCGCCGAGCCGGGCTGGGCCGGACTGCCGGCGCCTTCCACCGAAAACGTGCCCTGCAACGGCTGGAACGTCACGTTCACCGTCTTGCTTTGCAAAATGGCCTGGGCCCGCGCCGTGCTGAACACATCGATCAATCCACGAATGGCGGCCCGCATCGGCTCGCGCGAGAAAGAACGGTAGAAGCTGGGGATGCCGATGCCGACCACCAATGCAAGGATTGCCACCACCAGCATGATTTCAATCAGCGTAAAGGCCCGCCGGAGAACTACCCCACGCCCGCGCCCGGGAAACGTCTTCATGGCCCCGCGCCTCCGCCGGCGCCGCCACTGCCGATCGCGGAAATCAGGTTGAACATCGGCATGAGAATGCTGATCAGCAGGAAGCCGACGCCCAGCGACATGATGATGATCAACAGCGGCTCGATGAGATTGGTCATGGCGCGCAGGCCGATTTGCAGTTCGCCTTCGTAGGTGTCCGCCAAACTGGCCAGGGCGCCCGGCACATCGCCCGTTTCCTCGCCAATGCGCACCAGATCCACCATGAGCTGCGGAAAGATGCGGCTCTGGGCCAGCGGCTGGGCCAGCGTTTTGCCGTCGGTCACCTGCTGCCGCGTTTTGGCAATCGCCTCCTTCAGCAGGCGGTTGGGGATCACCTGCTCGGTGATTTTCAAGGCCGTCAAAACCGGCACGCCGTTTTGCAGCAAGGTGGACAGCGTGCGCGCGAACTGGCCGAACAAATTCAGGCAAACAACCTTGCCCACGATCGGCGCCCGCATCTTCCACTGGTCCATCTTCAACTTGCCCTCCTCGGTGGCCTTGAACCGGAAGAACAGCACGATGAGCGCCAGCACGGTCGGAATGAACACGGCCCAGAACAGGCCGCTGGTCACGAGCGTGCTGAATTTCATCAGCATGCGCGTGGGCAGCGGCAGCACCATGTTGAACCCGGTGAACATGCCCATGAACCGCGGCAGCATGAAGAAAACGAAGAACGCCACAATCGCCACGCCGACGCAGCAGACGATTGCCGGATAAATCAACGCCGAGGTGAACTTGGACTGCACCTCCGCGAACTGCTGGAAGTGCGACGCCATGCGCCGGAGCACCTGTTCGAGCGAGCCGCTCGATTCGCCCGCGCGGACCATGTTGATGTAGAGATCCGAAAAAATCACCGGCTGCTTGGCCATCGCGTCCGACAGCCCGCGGCCTTCCATGACCTCCTGGCGCAGCTCGCGGCTGACGTCGGCGGGAATGCCCTTTGTCTCCAGATGCGTCATGCTGTTCAGGGCGAGCGTCAACGGCATGCCGGACTTGAGCAGGTTGGCGAGCTGCGTGGTGAAGGTGGCCAGCTCCTGCAGCTTGGGCCTGCGCTGCCGGTTGAACGCCGCGCGCAACGTCGGCGGCAGCATCGCCTTGAAGGACCGCGCCTCGCCGCCGCGGCGTTCCACCACAGCCGCGCCCTTGGCGGCATCCACCTTCACCGGGAACAACCCCAGACGCTCGATCTGGAGCAAAGCCGCCGGGCGGTCGGTCACTTCCAACACGCCTTCCACCAATTCACCGGTGCGCCTGCGCGCCTTGTAACTGAACTGCGGCATAAACTTAGTCTGTCAAAACCGTCTCCCGCCGAAAGTTGCGCCTCTCAAGCCGTGGCTGCCCGGATCGTGGGCAGCCGCTGTCCCAGCAACTGCTCGTTGGCGCTGCCCCGCCGATAGCCCTGCAAATCCAGCGTGACGTGGGCATAACCGGCCTGCTTCAGCGCCTGCGTCACCTGCGCCGCAACGCCATTCAGCAAAAAACGCTCCAATTCGCCCGCTCCCACCTCGATCCGCGCCAGGTGTCCCAGCTTCAATTCGTGGTGCCGCACGCGCACGTCGTAGAATTTCAAGTCGCGCAACACGTTCTCGGCAGCCTCGATCATGCGGAGCTTTTCGGGGGTAACCGGTTCACCGTAGGGAATGCGCGAACTCAAGCACGCCATCTGGGGTTTGTCGGCCGTCGGCAGCCCGAGCTCAGCCGACAGCGCGCGAATGTCGGCCTTGGTCAGGCCTGCTTCCTTCAACGGCGCGCGCACTTGAAATTCCGCCGCGGCCTGCGCGCCAGGACGGAAGTCCCCCACGTCGCTGGCGTTTTCGCCGTAGGCAATCACGGCAAAGCCCTCCGCCCGCGCCAGCGGTGCCAGCTCGGTGAACAACTCGTGCTTGCAGAAGTAACAACGGTTGTTGGGATTGGCGAGGTAGGCGGGATTGTCGAATTCGCGGGTCCGGACGACCCGCACAGGAAAGCCGTGCGCGCGCGCGATGTTCAACGCGTCCTCCAGTTCACGGCGCGGCAGACTCGGCGAATCGGCGATGGCCGCCAGCGCGCGTTCGCCCAGAACGTCCCACGCCACCCGCGCCAGAAAAACGGAATCCACGCCGCCCGAATAGGCGACGAGGCACGAACCATAACCGCGCAGCAAAGTGCGCAACTGCTCTAACTTTTCAACAGACACGCCCGCAAACTGCCACTACGGCGCCTCGTTGTCGAGACGGCTCCGGACGCCGAAAGCATAGATTGACTCGTTGGCAAAATGGATCTGGGCCATGAATTGACCGGGACGGGGCCGGCCTTTCGCGTCCCGGCTCTGGCTGACGGTCAAATACGCGTGGCTTAACCAGTGCCGCGTTGCCGGCGAGAGGGGTGCCGCAGCATCCAAATCAGCGACAGTCAAGCGCCGGGCTTTTTCGGCCTTCTCCGCCAAAGGCATTCGCGCCAAGGCCGCATACGTTTCCTCCATCAAGAAAGAACGATACTGATACGACGTCGCGAAAAGGCTGCCCCAGACAAAAAAGCCACTGAGAAAAGTCGCCAACGCCAGCGGCAGCCAGCGACGTAGAACAAACCGAATGCCCTCGCCGGGTTCAGCACGGAACAAACCGCGACTTTGCAGGAGGGCCACCACCAAGGCTGGTGTAGCCAACCAGAAAGGCATCAGATCCCGGGCCCATTGCCATGTTAGCTCTTGTAGTGTTCGGGGGTTTAGTTCCAGCGCCGCAATCCAGTGCGTTGCCAGGGCACCTAGAGTCGCATTGCACTTGCTCGCGGCCCAACCACCCAAACCGCCGACCGCCACCAACCCCGCCATCACTGGAATCACCCACAAGGCAGCCCGCACTGTTCCCTTAACCGTGCAGGCACACCAGAAGGACGGTAAGCTGACCATGCAGGTCAGAAAAATGGTGGCAAAAGTAACGGGCCAGTTTATGGGCTGGATACCCCACTTGAAATCGGGTCCCAAAGGCAAACCCGTCAATGATTGGCTCGCCAACAACAGAACCGCCGGCAAAACCACAGCGCAAAGGACGCCCCCCACCAACGCCACCAAAAGCTTGGTCAGCCATTGTTGGCGAGCGGATACCGGCAGAGTCAGGTGCCACGCATGGGTGCCCGAACTACGTTCCTCTCCCAACGAAAGGCAGCCGGCCAGCACGGCCGTCAGCGGAATGTAGAAAGCCAGCATCAACATGGGGAGGAGTTGCAGCTTAAGCCTCCACTCACTGGTTTTGGGTAACAGCGCCAGCGTTCCAACCACACACACCCAGCAGACTACGAAAATGAAAGTGATCAGCCACAGCGGCCGGAGCAGCCGGAGTTCTTTTCGCAGCAGATTCAAGCTGGCCCCGGTTGCACGACAGCGCAGGAGTTCGGCCCAGGAGCGTGGCAACAGGCGCGGACCCGCCATCAACAAGTCCTCTCCGGCCGCCGCACCCGTTGCCTGAAAATGAATCAACTGGTGCCAGCCCAGCCACAGCATCAGCCCTGAGTAACCGAGACAAATCAGGATGCCCAGCAGTTCGGCAAAGTGCAAAGCGCGGGCGGATGGTTCCGGCCCGAACACTCTAATTCCTGTGTTAATGATTAATGCCCCCAAGATGAACTGAACGGCCTGCCCCAAAGCCAGACCGCCCATGGTGGAACGCGCCAACAAGGTCCAAAATGTGGCCGAGGCCACGGTCACAAGGAGCCAGGCGCCCACAATGCCAAGCGCATCGGCGTTGAGATCATTCCGGTCATACCAGCCAAACCAAAAAACCGGAACGAGGATGGCCAAACCCACCAGCAGCACGACTTGTTTTTCAATCCAGAGACGCAGCCGACCAACAGGCTGTCCCAGGAGCAACGACAAGGTGCGCTGTTGAAATTCTCCTCCCAGCGAAAGCGCCGCGAGAAAAGGAACGCCCGCAAACCAGCCCAGGGTGCCGATGATGCCCAGCAAATCGCGCGGCCAGCCAAGCAGGTCGCGAAAGAGCGGCAGCACGCCGGCCGCCGCCACGACACACCACGGCCCGGCCAGCATCCGCACTTCCTTGAGCGTGCGTTGATTCATGGTGCCTCCTATTTTTTGAGAGTTGCCACAAACACTTCCTCAAGCGTCAGGGCTTCCGTCGTCAACATCTCGGGCTGCTCCCGGCGCAACCGCTCCAGCAGTTCCGGCCCGCCACCATTGGCGATCAACTCCAACTCCCGCCCGTGGCAGCGCACCTGCAATGCGGCTTGCAAGTCCAGCTTCGGTGGCGTCCCGGCAAAACGCGCGCGGATTTTTTGATAACGCGACCGGGCCTGGTCCGCCTCCAACGTCAGCACCGCCCGCCCGTGGTCCATGATGGTAAATTCGTCGATCAGCCCCTCGAACTCGGCGATGAGATGGGTGGAAACCAAAATGGTGCGGGTCCCCGGATTGCCCTCCTGATAGGCGCCGATCACGGTCTCGATGAACTCGCGCCGCACAATCGGATCGAGACCCGACGTTGGCTCGTCGAGCACAAGCAAATCGGTTTCCGGGCAGATGGCCGCGATCAGCGCCACCTGCGTGCGCTGGCCCTTGGACAAACCGCCCGTGCGCTGGGCCGGATCCAGCCGGAATCGCTCCAACAATTCCTCTTCGGTCTTCCGGTTCCAGTTGTCGCGGAAGGACGCAAGGTAATCCAGCGTCTCGCGTATGGTCATCCACGGATAAAATGCCACCTGATCCGGCACGTAGGCGAGCCGTCGCTTGACTTCAACTTCCTGCCGCGCCGGATCCCGGCCAAACACCCGCACGCTGCCCCGCTGTGGCCGCAGGAGATTGAGCAGACATTTCATCGTGGTGGTCTTGCCGGCACCATTGCGGCCAAACAGGCCATAACACCGCCCGGGCCGCACCGTCAGGTTGAAATCATGCACCGCTTCGGCCCGGCCGTAGGCGTAGCCGAGATGGTCAATCTGAATCGCTGGTTGTGAAGCATTCATGGCAACTTAATGAGTTTCGGATTCCCCGTGCGCCCGGCGCTTTTCCTCAAGCCGATCAAACCGCTCGTTCACCAGTTCAAGAAATTCGGACCGCGGCACCTGCAGGTGATGGGCCTGCACCACGGCCTGGTCGATTTCCTGCGTGAGCAGTTTGCGCCGCACGTCCTTCCGCAACGGCGAATGGTTTTCCCGCAGAAAACAGCCCTTGCCTGGCAGCGTCTCAATCACCCCCAGGCTCTCCAGTTCCGCATACGCCCGCGCAATGGTGTTGCGGTTCACACGCAGTTCCTCGGCCAGCGGCCGGATGGACGGCAGCGCCTCGCCGGCCTGCAACGCGCCCGAAGCCGCCGCCGCCTTCACCTGGTCCACCACCTGCAGATAGACCGGCTTGCCCGACTTGAAATTGATTTGAAACACCATGTGCGCTTCGGTTTTCTGTCCTAGGACACTAGGACAGTTGTGCCATGCTGTCAAGCAGTCTTTATCCAGCGGAGAAAACATTCCGGAGCGCCACGGCAAACAGGACGCGGGGAAGGTTCGGCCGCAGGCGTGTCGGCCCGGCGGCCCACAGCGTTGCCCGGTTGCGGCGGGCGCGAGCGCGCGGCCACAAGTTGCTTGACGCAAGAGGCGGTTCTGGTTGGATACCGCGCATGCGAATGAAGATTTTAGTCGGTCTGTTTGCCGCCACCCTGCTCGTCACCGGTTGCGTCAGCACCGTGAGCGGACGCAAGACGGCCGCCGTGCCTTTTGTGAAGGACCGCATTGAAGGTCGTTACCAACGGCCCGTCGCCGAGGTGTTCAACGCGGCCAAGGACGTGGTGCGCGTGAACGGCACGCTCATCAATGAAGTCACCCAGCACAACGAGACGAATGCGCCGGTGTTCGCCGTCGAAGGTCGCGTGCAGGGCCGCAAGGTGTTCATTTCCGTGACCGAACTGGATCCCAAGGTCACCCAGGTCATCACCCAGGTCCGGACGAGCGCCGGCGGCACGGACATTGACCTGGCGGCGGAACTGGACAAGCAGATCGCGCTGAAGCTAGTGCGGTAAGCCGCCTTTCAATCCCAGATCATCTTCGTAAGAGCCAAGCGGAATCGCCTGGCTCTTTTCATTGGCCTTGAACTCCAGCCGCAGCAGTTCGAGGCGGTTTCGCGCCATGTTGGCGGCGCCGGATTCCGGATACAGGTCGATGATGCGCTGAAGTGTGGCTTGCGTAACTGCGAAGGTGCCGCCGTATTTGACCTGCCAGTCCGCCAGCAAATTGAGCCAGCGCACCACCTGCTTTGCCGGCTGGTGCGGATACTGGATCAACTGCTCCATTTGGTCCTGCGCCAGATCGAGTCGTTTGAATTGTTCCGCGTAAAGATGGGCGAGTTGCTCGCGAACTTCCGTGTCGAGCGGGAATTGCTCCAGGTGCCGCACGTATTTTGCCGCCAGATCGGCGGTGCTTTCCTCCGGCGCGGGCTGAACCTGCCCCCACGTGCCGCCCAGTCCGGGGTCGCCCTCGATGTGCCGCACCTTGAAGGTCTGCCGGTCCTGCGCGCCCAACAGCGTGTGGACATCCCCCAAATGCGCCACGCGCTGGGCTGCCCGCAGCGCCCACTCGGAGTCCGGCAGCAGTTCACCAATTTTTTCCAGACAAGCCCGCGCCGCCTCACGGTCCTGTGCATATTTGAGCTGCCAGTCGGCCATGGAATTCAACGCGTAGGCAATTTGCGCCGGCGCCCGCCCCTTGTGGTGAATGAAGCGCCGGATGATGACGTCCGCCGCCGGCAAATCCCGCAAATCCTGCGCCTCGATTTCCGCCAGCAGCAACATGCCTTCGGCGTCCTCCGGAAACTTGAGCAGCTGCTCGCGCACGTCGGCCTTGGCGCCCATGAAATCGCCACGCTTTCGCTTGGCCTGGGCGCTGGAGTAAAACGGCCTTTTCTCCGGCTCCTCATTGCCGCCGTCGTAGAGCGAGGCGAACGGCTTGGCGAAAAACATCGCGATGTTGTAGCGCCACACGATGGCGAGAAACAAACCCACCACGGCCGTTGCCGGAATGCCCACGAAGGCCCCGCCGTAGCCGCCTTGGGCCACGATCGGCATGACGACGCGCAGCAGCACGCCGATGGCAATGACGGTCAGAATCCACTTGAAAATGAGCCGCGGCGGATCCTCGGTCCGCTTCAACGTGCGCCAGAGAAACCAGCCGATGCCGGCAACCAGGGCGAACATCAGCAGGATGCTGATCAGGATGTCGGTATTGCTGCGGACCACGGCTTGCATGGGTTCACTCCCTGTTCGACCGCACAGTCGGCCCCAACTCACGCGAACTCAAGCGAATTGTCCGGCGCGCCGCCGGCCGGACACGAAAAAGCGCCAGCCCCAAACAGGACTGGCGCCGGGAAGAAAAACCGTTCAAGGCTTGCTCGTCACTTTCGACCATTTGAGCCCCTGCAGGGCCGCATACATTTCAAACGCCTTTTCATTCTGAATCAGCACGGCCCGCACCACGGCAGAATCATCGGCCTTGCCCAGGTCCAGCACGCTGTCCGGAATGATGCCGAGCTTCTTGTGGGCGTAAATCAGCGCGTAGGTGGCCTGCGCGACCGCGTAATATGGCAGGTCCTTGTAGGTGCCGTCGGAAGTGTCCTCCACCGCATTGGCCAGGAACTCCAGCTGGTCCACGAGGTGCGGGAATTTGGGCGCGTTGATCTGCGAGAACTCCAGCTTCCAATGCGGGAGCTGGCGCACGACTTTTTCGACCACGGCGGGCGTGACCGTGGTCGCGCCGCGCCTCACGAACTCTGCAATCTCAGGCATGGCCGCAGCGTAGCGAAACACCCGGTCGGCGAAAGCGAAAACTTGGCGGGCGCCGCCGCCCAGATCCGTCGCGCCTCCGCGCGGACCGTCGCAACACTTTCGACGCCGGGTAGTTTGCGCGGCGCGTTAAATTTGGGTGACGATTCCCGTCCCGCGCGCGTTTCTGGGTTGCCACCGACCGGCGCGCGCCCAAACTGCCCGCATGAGTGAAACGCCGCCCGCCTACCGCAAACTGCTCAAGCGCGCCCGCGCCATCGCCCTGCTGACCAGCACCAACGACGTGTTGTCCTGGGACGAGGAAACCTGTCTGCCGCCCAAGGCGCTGGCGCACCGGGCCGAGCAAATGGCCTGGCTCGGCGGCCACGCGCACCGCCTCTTCACGGCCCGCAACGTGGGCGATTGGATCACCGCCTGCGAGCAGCACGGTTTCCCGGCGGACTCGGCTGAAGCCGCCAACGTGCGCGAATGGCGGCGGGCCTACGATCGGAAGACGAAAATTCCCGCCCGGCTCGTGGAAAAATTTCAACGCGTCCGTTCGCATGCGCGGGAAGCCTGGGGCGAGGCGCGCCAGCAATCGAAGTTCAAGCTCTTCAAGCCGCATCTCCAGAAGCTCCTCGATCTGCATTTGCAGTTCGCCGATTTGTGGGGCTACACCGGCTCGCCTTACAACGCGCACCTCGACGAATACGAACCCGGTGCCCGCGCGGAGGAGCTGCGGGAACTGTTTGCCGGCCTGCGCCCCGAAATCGTCGCCCTGCTCGGTCCGGCCGTGGAACGCTCGGCCGCCACGCCCCGTTCGATGTTGCACGGGCACTATCCCATCGCCGCGCAACAGGCCTTCAACCAGGAAGTGGCCGCCGCCATGGGCTTTGACTTCGCGGCCGGCCGGATTGACACCACCACGCATCCCTTTTGCACCGGCCTCGGTCCGAACGACTGCCGGCTCACCACCCGTTATAGCGAAACCGATTTCACCCAGTCGCTCTACGGCATCATGCACGAAGCCGGGCACGGGCTTTACGATCAAGGTCTGCCGAAGGAACACTTCGGCACGCCGCTCGGCAGCGCGGCTTCGCTTGGCATTCATGAATCGCAGTCGCGGCTCTGGGAAAACCACGTCGGCCGCAGCGCCGCGTTCTGGCAGCACTGGCATCCGGCCGCGTGCCGGCACTTCCCAAGCTTGCAGCGGCTGTCGCCGGAGCAAATCACTGCGGCGGTGAATCACGTCGAACCCTCGTTCATCCGCGTGGAAGCGGACCAGGTCACCTACGATCTGCACATCATCCTGCGCTTCGAAATCGAGTTGCAGCTCATCGAACGCCGGCTCGCCGTCGCTGACGTGCCGGCCTACTGGAACGAACAGTTTGAGAAAATGTTCGGTCTGAAAGTCACCCGCGACGCAGATGGCTGCCTGCAGGACATTCATTGGAGCATCGGCACGCTCGGGTATTTCCCCACTTACACGCTCGGCAACTTGAACGCCGCCCAGCTCATGCGCCAGGCCCGCGGAGAGCACCCCACCCTCGATGCGGACCTCGCCCGCGGCGACTATCGCCCGCTGTTGGATTGGCTGCGGAACAAGGTTCACCGCCACGGCCAGCGGCATCGCCCGCAGGAGCTGATGACCCTGGCCACCGGCGAGCCGACCCACCGCGCCGCGCACCTGGCCAGCTTGCGCGAAAAGTTCGCCGCATGACCTCTGCCTCCGGCGCCGGCGGCGGAAAAATTGCCGGTGGCGCACCTGCTGGCCGGGCAGTGCCCGGCGCTTCATCCGCAACGTTTGCGGGTTCCAAGCCCGAACGTTCCCGGGAACTCTCTCCCTGACCCGGTGACTCCTTCATGCCCCCGCTCGGTCCCGGTGAACTCTTCGGCGCCCGGACTGGCCGCAAAAGTGCTAATTTATCGACCCGTTATGGCCACGAAGAACATCCTAGTGGCGATCGCGGACGCGCAGGCGGTCGTTGAAATCGATCAAGCCCTCGGCGAGGAGTGGCTGACGACGCCGGTTGCCAGTGAGGCAGATGCGCTGGCGTTGCTGGACGCCGGTTCGTTTGACGCGCTCCTGGTCGATTTCAATCTGGGCGAGCCCGACGCCAGTGAATTGCTCAATCAATCCCTCGTGAAGTGTCCCAAAATGACACGTTTCATGCTGGCGTATGAGGCAGACCTCGCGTTGATCGCAGCCAAGGTGGAGGGTGACCACGAGATTTTGCCCCAGCCGCTGGAGATGGCCGCGCTGAAAAGCCGGATTGAAAACAGCCTGGCCAGCCCGAAGGCCGGCGCGGTCAAACCGCAAAACCCTTCGGCCGGTTCCACGGAAGATGAAATTTCTCACGTTTACGCGGAAGTGCTCCAGGCCCTGGAATCGTCCACGGTTTCGTGCCGGCAGATCGGCGCCATCATTGGTCACGACGCGGCCCTGACGCAGGAAGTCTTGCGACTGACCCGGTCGGCCTACCTTGGCCTGCCCGGCAACATCACCAACCCGATCGAGGCCGTGGAAGTGCTGGGGTTGGAGACAGTAAAGGCGGTCGTCATGGCCCGCCGGTTTCTCGACGAACACCGCCACCTGAACTCCTGTTACCTGTCGCCCGACAAACTCTGGCAGCACAGCCTCAACGTGGCGCAGATTGCGCGCGACCTCGTGTTGTTCGAAACCAGGAACCGCGCGCTGGCGTCACAGGCACTCGCCGCCGGTTTGCTGCACGACCTCGGCAAAATCGTGCTGGCCACCAACTTTGATGACCTTTACGGCCGCGTTCATTCGCTGGCCCGCAAACAGCCGGTCGCGCTTTGGGATGTGGAAAAGGAAATGTTCGGCGCGAATCACGGCGAAATCGGCGCCTGCCTGCTGGGCATGTGGAACATGTCCGGCGACATCGTCGATGCCGCCGCGTTCCATCACGAACCGCCGCTGGGCGAGCACAATCAACTGACCCCGCTGGCGGCCGTTCACATTGCGAATGTGCTGGAACACCAGCTCCGACCGGACAACGAGTTCCAGGTGCTGCCCGTGGTGAGCACGCCGTTCCTCAACCAGCTCCATCTGTTGCAACGATTGCCCGTCTGGCGCGCCACTTTCGCAAATCAGCGGTCACCCGAAAAACCGGCTCAACCCGCCGACGCACCGGCCTCCCAAACCGGCAATCAGCTTCCCGGTCCGGCCACTGCAACCTGGACCAGCACGGCAGCACCGGAAAACGAACCACAACGAACAGCATCCTCAACGTCTCGCTCCCAAACGCGCGGCCGGGTTTACGCCGGAACGATCGCGGCGGCTCTCCTGCTGGCCGCGGCACTGTTCCGCCTCAAATGGAGTTCCGACGATTCAGTGTCGGTCAACGCCCGAACCCTCGAACATGCGGAGCCCGCCGTGGCCGGCTTCCCCGCTCCATCGCTCGAACCAGCCCTCGCGCCGGCTCCCGAAGTCGCCGCCACGACCGATCTCGCACCAGCGGCGCCCACGCCAACATCAGACCTCGCTTCCAATGCGCTGCCTGAAGTCGTCGCACTCGAACCGGCGGCCGTGGCAGCACCGCCGGTGATTGCCGAAGCGGCCGTGACCAACGCTGCGCCCGACACCACCGCGTCCGCGAGCGTGGCACCCGTGAAGGCCGAAGGACCGACGTTCAAACTCAACGGCATTTTCTACGGGGGCAGCAATCCCTCGGCGATTGTGAACGGCAAGGCCGTGGCGGTCGGTGAATCCGTGAATGGCGCCACCGTCATCCGCATCGGCCAGAGCGAAGTGACCCTGGACCTCCATGGCGAACACCAAATCGTGCGCCTGCCGGTCCGCTGACGAACGCTCGCGCGCCCGCTTCCAACCCATCCATTTGCCGCGGCGCGTTGCCGCGGACCGCAATTCTGCTGGAGCGATGCCCGGGCGCGGCCTAAATTCGACGACGATGAGTTCGTCCGACGAAATCCCCAAGCTGCGCATGGCGCCGCCCGAACCGCCGGAATCGGCGGAGCAGCTCGAACGCCGGGTGGCGCGCGAGAAACTGGCCCTCGAACGCAAAACCGAGTTCGACCTCGAGCAATCGCTGGCGCCGTTCCGCGTGGGATCCGTGGACACGCTGAACGCCGTGCCGCTCACGCGCGGGCTGGAGAGCGAAATCCAATACGCCTGGCCGTCACAGCTCGCCGAACGGCTACGGCGCGACGAACTGGACGCCGCGCTCGTCAGTCTGGCCGAGGTGCTGTTGACGGATCGTTACGACATTCTGGACGGCATTGCGGTCGCCTCGCTGGGCGAGGTGAAGAGCGTGGTGCTGGCGCACCGAAAGCCGCTGGCCGAATTGCGCGAAGTGCATCTCGACCCCGCGTCCATCACCAGCGCCAACCTGGTGAAGGTGCTGCTCGCCGAGCGCGGCCTCAAACCGGAGTTCAAGCCGCTGCCAGCCTACACAGCGGCGCCTGATCTCGACGCCGTGCTGCTGATTGGCGACCGCGCGCTGGATTTTGTCTTCGCGGGGCATCCGCATTCAATCTGGGACCTCGGCACCGCCTGGTATGAACTGACGCACCTGCCGTTTGTTTACGCCGTTTGGGCCCTGCGGCGCGGGGTTGAAAACCGGCCCCTGCGGCGAATCCTGCGCGAAGCGCGTGATTTCGGCCTCGACACACTTGAGACGATCGTGCGGGAACGCACGGAATACACGCTCGAGTTCCGCCAGGATTACCTCGGCTGGCACATCCACTACCACCTCGGCACGGACGAAAAACGCGGCGTGCTCAAATTCATGGAACTGCTCGCCAAGCACGGCCTCGGGCCCGTGCATGCGCCGCGCTACGTCAGTTGACCGCACCACCGCCCCGCAGCACGGCTGGCGGCGGCTTGGATTCATATAGTCCGTTTTATTGACTATCCGATATTTGGACCATACGATTCAGGCCATGGCCAAAACCAACCCCTGGTATGAAGCGATCGCAATGCCGGCGCTCCTCCGGCATGCCCGGACCGTTTACGGCGGCGCCATGCGCCGGGCGCTGGACGAGGCCGGTTACGAGGACATCCCGAAGAACGGCCTTTACGTCATCGGCGGCCTGGCGCCCGGCGCCCACGGCGTGCCGCTGGGCCAGCTGGTGAAGGAGTTGCGGGTCAGCAAACAGGCGGCGGGCCAGTTGGTGGACACGCTCGTGTTGCGGGGCTACCTCGAACGCACCGTGGACCCGGATGACCGGCGCAAGCTGACCGTCACGCTGACCGAACGCGGCCGCGGCGCCGCGGCCGTGCAGACGGCGGCCCGCAAACGGATTGATGCGGCCTGGCTCGCGCGGGCGGGGCGCAACAACGTCCTTTGCACGCGCCGGACCCTCGCGGCGCTCATTGATCTGGCCCACGAACAGGCGGACCGTCAGCCTGACGAACCTTGACCGGCACGGCTCCCCTGCCCTTCGTAACGCGCCACGCCACAATCCGGGCTTGTGCCCGCAGGCCCGTTGCGTCAAACCACCCGCATGACGATTCGTTGCTTTATCGTCGCTGCAACTTTGACCGCCATGAGTTTTTTCTCCGGATGCTCCACCGTGCCATCGTCGTCGTCGCGTGCGTTCGACCGCTATGAACTGGGCTACGACACGCCCGTGGATCCGGCTTTGCAGGCCGGCCTGGAAGCCCTGGATGACCGCCTGCGCGCCCGGTTCGGCATGACAGCCGATCAGACCGCGGCCGGCGTGCTGGATTTGAACACGCTGCGGCTGGCGCTGCTTCGGCCCGATCATGAAGACTACGCCGCCAGCGTGCCGAAAATCGGCATTTTGCTGGCCTACTTTCAACTGCATCCCGCGGCGGCCACGAATCTCGATGCGCCGACGCGCCATGAACTGGGCGAGATGATCAAGCAATCCAGCAACGAAATGGCCGCCAAGTATTCCCGCCTGCTGGGGTTGAAGCGGATTCAGGCTGTGCTGGACTCGTATCAATTCTACGACGCGCAGCACGGTGGCGGCATCTGGGTGGGCAAGCATTACGGTTCCGACGACGAACGCTATCCGGATCCGGTCGGCGGCAATTCCCACGCGGCGACCGTGCGCCAGTTGTTGCGCTATTACCTGCTGCTGGAACAGGACCGGTTGGTGTCCCCGGCCGCGTCGCAAACCATGCGCGAGATTTTTGCCTCACCCGACATCCCGCACCGGGACGACAAGTTCGTAAAAGGGCTGGCCGGCCGCGACGTGCAGGTGCGTCGCAAAGCCGGCTGGTGGGAAGATTGGTTTCACGACACTGCCGTGGTCACAGGCGACGGACGGCATTACCTCATCGTCGCCCTGACGCATCATCCGCGCGGCGACGACTATCTGGTTGAATTCGCCAGGGGCGTTGATGATTTGCTGGCTGGCCCGGTCAAATAACCTCGCAATGCTCCAAGACAACCTTTCCGCGAATCGGCTCGAACCGCTCGCGTCAAAGTAGCGCCGAGGGAACGCCGGTGGGTGAGCCATTGAAGCATCCCGATATCACGATGGGAGATTCAACCTCCCCCTAAAGTATAAGTGGACGCCCACTTCGCGCGTGTGCTAATCCTCCGGCACATTCAATGAACGACTGCCTGAATCCATCCACCAGCTGCGGACCGCGCCCCTGCGTCGCATTCACTGCGACACATAATGGCCGGGCGTCCAAACGCCCCGCCTACCGCCGCAATTGGATGCCGGCCCGGGTCCGCATTGGACGGATGTCCCGCGGGATGACAGGCAAGCAGGTCGCAACGTAACGAAACACGTTTTCCCCGACCCTGCTTTCCGACCGGAGGCAGGGTTTTTTATTCCCCGGAATCAACCAGCGAAACCTGGCGCCGCCCAATGAGCGGCGGCCCAACGGAGCGGGCGAAGGTCAAAGCTCGCTCCCGCCCCCCCAAATGGATACGCTCCAAACAGCTAAAACGGCTTTGGAAAGAACAGACTCCAGCTTGGTGTCGAGCCTCCGCGCGTTGCCGCCCGCGGCGTGGATCCTTTTCCTCGGGATGTTCCTGAACAAGTTCGGCGCATTCGTCGTGCCGTTTCTGGCGCTGTATCTCACCCGCCTCGGGTTCACGCTGGCGGATGCGGGTCTCGCCATCGGTGCCTACGGCGTGGGCAACTTTGTGGCCTCCTTCCTCGGCGGTCATCTGGCCGACACCATCGGCCGGCGGAAAACCATTTTGCTTTCGATGTTTTGCGGCGCCGGCACGCTGCTGCTGCTCTCACAGGCGCGCGCATTGCCCGAGATCATCGCCCTGGCCGGGCTGGCGGGATTGGCCGGCGAATTCTACCGGCCGGCGTGCAGCGCGCTGCTGACCGATCTGGTGCCGCCCCACCAACGGGTGACAGCCTTTGCCGCCTACCGGATGTCGTTCAACGCCGGCTGGGCCTTTGGTCCCGCCACCGCCGGCTTTCTGGCGACCAAAGGTTATTTCTGGCTCTTCGTTGGCGATGCGGCCACCTCGGCGCTGTTCGGGCTCGTCGCCTGGCTGGCCCTGCCCAAGGACACCCACCGGCCGCGGTCGGACAACGGCTGGCCGGAGGCCATCCGGGTCGTCCGCCGGGACCGGAACTTTCATCAGCTCATTCTGGCGTCGTTGTTCGTCGCCTTTGTGTTCATGCAGATGAGTTCCACCTTCAGCGTGCACGTGACCCAGCTGGGATTCTCGGCCGCGACCTACGGGGCGTTGATTTCGTTGAACGGCGCGCTCGTGGTCCTGTGCGAACTGCCGCTCACCACGCTCACCCGGCGATTCCCGGCGCGCCGCGTGCTGGCCGTTGGCTATGCGCTGATCGGCGTGGGCTTCGCCCTGAACGCGTGGGCTCGCACGGTGCCGGAACTGACGGTGTGCATCATCATCTTCACGCTCGGCGAAATGGTGGCCATCCCGGTGTCGTCCGCCGTGGTCGCCAACCTGGCGCCCGCCCATTTGCGGGGCCGTTACATGGGCATGTATGGGCTCAGCTTCGCGCTGGCCTTGATCCTGGGGCCCGGGCTGGGACTGAAGCTGCTCGCGCTGAATCCAACGGCGTTGTGGCTCGGCTGCGGCGCGCTGGGGCTGCTCGGCGCGGCCATCATCTCGAAGGAAATCAAAATTGCCGGTGCCACGTTTGTGCCGGAACCGGTCGCGAAAGCCGCGGGCTCAGACTGAGCCCGCGGCCGGAGCCCGCCCCATCGGGGCAGAGCAGTGCCCGGCGGCTCGCCGGTGTGTTCGGATGCGCAGGGATCGAAAGTCCCGTTGCGGAACCGACGGTCATTTCCGGAAAAAGAAAAAGGGCGGCCGAAGCCGCCCTTGGATGTTTTGAAAAAGTGACGCGATCAGGGATAGACGAGACGGAAATAAGCCGCCGCACCGCTGATCGTGTTCGTGTAGGGACTGGAAGTAGCCACCACGTTGGTGATGCCGGTGACGTCCGTGCCGGAGGCGAGTTTGAACAGGCCGGTCGCATCATCCCAACTGACAATGGCCTGATCCCCCGCAACCGCGATGTTGAGCGCGACCGGCGTGGGAGCCGGGGGTGCACTGACAATCGCACCTGCATAAGTCGGAACGAGTTGATAACCACTGGTGAAGGGTGCTGATGAATCAAACTGGGAAATGTAACCCGTCACGTTGACCAGCCCACCGGGAATCGGCTGCCCAGCAATATCTGACAGCCGGGAATCGATGAACAAAACAAAGGTTTGATTCGCCTGGTTGGTAATGGTGACCGTTGCGCCGCTTGGAAAATTCGTCCCTGTGCCACCATTGTTGATGGTCACGTTTTGAACGGTGACGAGCGAAGCCTCAAAATTCGTTTCCATCAACGGGGCGTCGTTGAGGTCGGCAAAGTCGAACAGTTTGGGAGCGATCTCCAAACCACTCGGCCCCAGGTTGGCCACACTATGAGTGGGATTCGCGGAGTTCAGATTAAGTTCCAAAACCCCATTAAACTGACCAACCGGGCCGGTGATTTGCATTATGTCTCCATAGGCAGGGCGCGTGGTGGTGTCGCCCGCGATGAACACGTCAATAGCGGCCAAAGTGTTGGTGTCCTCAATGAAGAAAGACGCATTCGCGGCCGTGGTCATGTTTGCGCGACTGATGACCACACCGGTGACCGTGTAAAGATTGGTGGTATCGTTGGGAGTCCAGTTCACCAGATCCTGGTTGGTGCGAAGCGCGAGAATCGTCGTCGGGATTGGAACGCGCGTCTCGACATTGATTGCCGCCGGTGGATCGTTGGTAACTGAACCAGCAGAGTTGGCAATGACGACATAATAGTTGCCCGCGTCAGCAGTTGAAACCGGGGAGATCAGCAGGGTTGAAGTGCCGTTGCCCACCGGCGTGTTGAAATCATCCTTATACCACTGGTAGGTGAACGGTGCCGTGCCGCTGTTTGCGACGGTCAGCGTCAAATTATCGCCGACGTAGGCCGTTTGACTCTGAGGTGGCGTGGTGATGAGCGGCGGATTGACAACAACCTCGACGTTGGTGAAGCCCAGATTGACGTTATCGATGCCAACTGAGGGGCGGCTGCCCGAGCCACTGCTTCCGGAAAGGGCCGCAATCCGGATCCAAATGGGACCGGGCTGATTGTCCAACAGCGTGCCAAAGTCAATCGTGGCGTGGGTGGCTCCGAACACTCCGCCATCGGTGGTGTTGGACGCCGTAAAAAAGTTGTTCGACACAACGGTGAAGGAGGTGGGCAGGCTGAACCCATCGGGGCTGACACCGAAATCAACCGTCCAGGACTGTTCGCGACCCTGCACGCTGAGAAGCAGCATGTCCATATCCAGCTTGAAATGTCCAAAGCCAAGCGTGTCCGCCAACTTAAGGGTAAACGCCGCTCCCGGATCCCCAAACGAACCTGTGGAGCGCAATCCAAGCGCGCGATTGCTCGCGTTCGTCTGGATGCCAAAGGACTCGGTGCCCACGAAATTGGTTCCCCCCTCGTAGCTGTAAGTCGAAGCGAAGTTTTTGAAGGCACCCGCACTATCAGACCAGCCGTTGGTAGGCCCAGCCCGGAAAGCTGTGACAACCGTGCCAAGGGCAGTAGCACTGGCCCCCGTGTAAAGCACCCATTCGCCGGGCAGCCCGGAAACGCTCATGGCATCGAAATTTTGGGCATAGTTGGTGCCCGACAGGGTGAGCGGCTGGGCAACCGATTTCGCGGTCGCCAACGCGGCGATTACCGCCAGCACAGCATTGAGGATTAGTTTGCTTTTCACTTTCATGTCTATGTTTCGGGTTGCTTTTTGAGGTGATCGTCGGGGGATCTGAGATTTTAAGGATTCACTTCCCGGTAGAGCGGATTCCAAATGATGTCGGGGTTGAGCGGCTCATTGCCATTGGCCTGCTGATTGTTGATGTAAGACTGCTTGTAGTAGGCCGAGTGTCCATCCATGAACACAAGTATGCCGCCAAGCTTGTTGTGACGTTTCGGGAATGCGCGCCAGCGAGCCGCCGGGTTCACCGAGTAATACGGGTTTGCCGGCCCCTCGGTGGAATCAAAATACTGATCCGTCATGAACACGGTGGACGAGGTTTTGGAGATCGCCACGATTTTGAGCATTTGAGGATAGGGATAGGTTCCCGCACTGACCCCGGAAGGGTCCGATTTCTTCAGATCAATGTTCATTACGATGCTAAAAAAACCGTTTGCACCGCCTCCACTCACGTTTTGGATGTCACTTGCGGGCATGCTGGCGGCAGGGCAGTGCCATATCTTTCCAACACCGCCTGGGAACGGCATGACCTGCGCGTTGTTTTGCGGGTTGCTGCCAACATTCACCGCATAGACCCGCAGCGCCTTCTCGCCCACCAGTTCCGGCAACAGGTTGAACCAGGCGTTTGGATCGAAAGCGGTGCCTGTCTGAACACCATTGTATGTGTTTCCTGGGTATTGGCCGTTTTGCCCCATGCCGTCGCGCGGCATCCGGTCGCTGTTGTCACCCACATAAATTTGAAGCGCCAGCCCCCATTGGCGTTGATTGGAAAGACAATTTGCCGTCCTCGCTTTATCCTTCGCCTTGGACAAGGCGGGCAGGAGCATGGCGGCAAGGATCGCGATGATGGCGATGACGACCAGCAGCTCGATAAGGGTGAACGCCCGCGTCTGGACTCGGGCACGGTTGGCACACGGCTTCTCTTTTGGCATACCTAACTGATTGACTCCTCTGCGCTTCACTCCCGGCGCGTCACTCCCGCGCTGCTGGCAGCAAAATCGAGCGAACCCTAGTCGCATCAAACGGGCTTGGCAAGTGGTTGGCGTTACGAATGGGTGAAAAGTTATCAGCACACTCTTCACAGCCCATGAAAGCAGACAATCAAAGGTGCAGCACCATCAGAATCCCTTCACCCTTCCGCCAAATCCGCTACTGCGCCGCGCGGATTCAGTCGGGCAGCCAGCGCAGTTCGGTGTTGTTGGTGCGGGCCTTGTTGGCCGCCAAATCCCAGTAGGCAGACACGCCGAAGCGCTGGGCGTGGCCGTCCAAAAAAGTGAATTGCGCGCCGGCACTGTGAAGGTTGGTATGGACGTAGGTCCAGGAGCCGACGGCGGGCAGGTTCTTGGAATCAAACAGCCAGACCGTCGGGGTGGGATGCGGAATCGAGGTCAGCCGCCGGGGCAGATTGGCCGCGCCGGTGCCATTGACGTTTTCGTTGAGGCAATAATGGAACAGGTTGTTGCCATTGCTGCGGCGTTTGTTGCTCGGGCAAATCCAGACCGAACGGCCCGGATCGGCGTTCGCATCCTTGCGCCAGGGCTGGTCGTGGTAACGCGGGAGCCCGAGGGTTTGCGGGAGTTGAATATACCAGCCGGTGTTGGTGGCGGTATCGCTGGGATTGGGCGTGCCGTCTGGTGGCAGGAAATCGCTGTTGTCGCCCGCGTAGAGCTGCGTCGCGAGCCCCCATTGCTTGAGATTGTTGAGGCAGAAGACGGCGTTGGCCTTTTCCTTCGCCTTGCCCAGAGCGGGGAGCAGCAGCGCCGCCAGAATCGCAATGATGGCAATGACCACCAGCAGTTCGATCAGCGTAAACGCGGCGGGCCGGGAAGTTCTGGGAATCACTCGTCGCACGGCTCTGATTACGACTGCACCCTAACGAGCACGGCCAGCCGGCGCAAGGCTCTGCCCAGCTCCCGCCCCTCAACGGGCACTCTGGGCTACAAGCACTATGCCCACCAGCATCGCTGATGCGGCGAGCGCCACCACCAAGGTCCAGAAAGCGTTACGGAGCTTGCGCCGCGCCATGAACGTCTGGTCCGAAGGAAACAGCCGCCGCGCAATTTGGGTTTCCCATTGCATACGACTCGTGAATCCGAGGCTGACCAAGGCCAAATCAAAACCCTCCCTCATTGGAGGGCCGGGAACCTTGGGTGACGGTGGCGAGCATGACGCCGATACGGAGAGGCGTCAACGGGAATATGTCGCCTATCGGTGACGTAGCACGAGATGGTCGCCGAGCGGTTGCATGGGATACTGGAGTTCCTCCGCCGAGGGCATCTCCACGTCAAAGCTGCGGAAATGAGCGTTGGTCGGGTATTCAACGTGCAACCGCCAGCCGTCGAGTTTCCATTGGAACGGCGTGTCCACCGCCACCTGCCCGGTCTGAACAATGGCCCGGTGTTCACCAGTGCCGTTGGCGTGAAAGGTCAATTCCCATTGCATGTCCGGCTGCCGCAATAAATCGAGCCAGTAACGCTGCGTTTCGCGGTAGGCCTTTGGATCAAAACGGTCCGCCACCATGGCATTTTCGCTGGTGACCGTGCCGGTCCCCTCCTGTCGCAGGACGGTGGTGGGACGCGGCAGGAACTGGGCGCGTGCCAGGGCGGCGGCCGACGCATCGACGTCAACCGTCCACGTGCCCGGCAGGGCGCGTTGCACCTCGGCGGGCGACGTCGCGGGCAAAGCCACCCGCGCGGGCGGCAGATCGTAAGACTTGCTGGCACAACCGGCGCCCAGCCAGATGATGCCTGCCATGACCGTCATCCATGTCGCGATGCGCGCGTGATTCATTGCCGCATTGAAAGCAGCCGTTGCGAGCGAGTCAAGGAGCGCGGCAGCCAGACCTGCGAATCGCGTTCGCCAAATACAACCGGCCCCGGCGACTTTGGCCAACTGCTTTGGCTGCAACTTGATTTCAATCCGGCCGGCCCCTTGACGTCACCGGCAGCGGGCCTACGTTGACTCAGGCTGGTGTGGGTAAAAGGTCGGGGCGGTCCCCCGCCGGGGAAGTAGCCCGCGAGATCGTCCGAATTTGGTTGGTTCCGGAGTTGTTGCGAAAGGTGCCCACACCAGCCGCCAGCGTTTTCTCCCCCTGCGGTTCTCTCGCGACAGCCTGGCGGGGCAATTCAAGCAAAACCCGCCGCGCAAACGGACCAGTGTGACCGGCGTTGGCTCCGGTAAGGGGCAGGCCGCGTTTCTCCCATCCGAATGTCACCTCGCCGGCTCATATCGCATCGCCACCACCCCCGAGCGGAAGTCCCGCCGGCTCACGAGCTTCAAGTCGAGATGCCTCGACAGCCCCGCGAACAACGTCGGTCCGTGGCCCGCGAGCCTGGGATGCACCACGAACTCGTAATCATCAATCAATCCCAACTCCGCCAATGCCAACGGGAGCGTCACGCCCCCCACGAACAGCCCTTGGCCTGCGCCCCGCTTGAGCTGCTCGACGGCCTGGGCCAAATCTCCGCGCAGCAGCTCCGCATTCCAATCGACCCGCTCCAGCGTGTTCGACACGATATACTTCTTTGCGGCGTCGATCGTGCGGGCGAAGGGTTCCATCCACTCGGTCATCCATTCCGGCCGCCGCCCATCTGCTGGCCACCGCCACGCGGCCCGCATCATTTCGTAAGTGACCCGCCCAAAGAGCAGGGCATCGGCTTGGGCCAGTTTCTCGGCCCAGAAACGATGCAGTTCTTCGTCGGTGGAACCGGCACGATGATCGACGCAGCCGTCCAACGTGACGTTTATGGAATACCGAAGGGGTCGCATTACGTGCTCCTGATGCCGCCTAGACGTCCAAGAACTGAGTCACGCCGCCGGGAACTCCCGCCAGCCCGAAACCCGCGGCGCAAACGGACCGGTGCAGCCGGCGTTGGCGCCAGTGATGTTAGGCAAAATCTTCTCAATCATTGAAAGCCTTCTCAAGCTTGCCAGAGTAATCAAAATATACCAAACCCACTTGGCGCTTCAATGGGCGCTCATACACCCAGTTGCCGTGAAGCACCTGCGATGGCGGTCCAAGAATCGCCGCGACCTGATTCGTGGTGAGCCCCGGCGTGAGACGAGCAAGCGTCGCTTGGGAAAAAATCTCGGTGGATAAATACTGCCACCCAAGAAAACCAATGAGAAGCAACAAACATCCTGCTGCAAAAAGCCATCTCATATCCAGTGAACTCTATGCCGCCTAGCCAGTATGGCTTTCGCTGAAAGTGAAACCGAGTCTGCGCTTCGGAGTAAACGTGGGTTGCGCCGTGCGAGCGGCGCCGAGCCACAAGTTGTGGGACTCACGCCCCAAACAACGCAGGAACGAAGAGCAGACTCCATGAAGACCTATCTACTCCGCCCGGCCCCGTCCGTCCAGCGCCAATCCCGCTCCGGAACCCCGTAGTGGGACAGGCATCTTGCCTGTCCGGTGAACCAGCCAGTGGCCCCTCACGCTGACGGGCGAACAGTTTTTGCACCGTTTCCTGCAACACGTGCTGCCGAAGGGACTGCAACGCGTGCGGCACTACGGCTGGTTGAGCGCGACGGCGAAGGAACGCTTCGAGTGCATCCGCGCGCTGCTCGACGGGCAGGCACCCCAGCCCTTGCCCGGGCCGGCGGCGCAAAACCGGCAGCGCCAGCGCCGTGAGGACGCCAATCGGGCAGTGAACGGGCGCTCTGAAGCGGGCAGGCTTCAAAAGGAAAAGACAAGGAACGGCTGGAAAAAAACCCCTGGCTCGTTCAACCCCTGACAGCTTTGGCGCTCCTTCCGCTTCGCTCAGTCGGCCAAAGCGATCTTGTTTCGTTAGGTGCCATTTGTCGGCTCCACTCTAATCAAATGTGGTGCGACTGCTTTCTGCCACAAATCACTATGAGACGTGTGAAATCCAGGCTGCTCCATCTCCCGAAAGAGCGTGGCGACCTGCTCATCCGAAAGTGCAACCTGACGCAATGAGCCATCGGCTTGAAGCGCATACACGGCGCGGCGGTCGAAACTCGGATGAACTTCATGACCATGAATGCTCGTAAGCTGATTGCGGTCTGAAAAGCTCGTGCTCCCACCGCCATGCTCCGCAGTCCACGCGATGACAAAAAGCAACTGGCCGGTCGGGTCTCGCTGCGTCAACACCTCCGTAGCGGTCTCGTGGTCAGCATTGCCATATGAAGCCGATGAACCACCACCAAACCTCGTCCCACAACCGGCGACTAGGCTAACCAAAATTGCTGAAATAAGAATGAGGCGTGTCATAGGGCACCTAGCCAGTATTGCTTTCGGTGAAAGTGAAAGCGCTGTCTACGCTCCAGAGTGAACGTGGGTTGCGTCGCGCGAGCGGCGCCGAGCCACCGGTTGTGGGACGCACGCCCCGGACAAGACAGGAACGAAGGACAGCCACCATGCGGACCTATCTACTCCGTCAAGCCCAGCCCGTCCAGCGCCAATCCCACTCGGGCCGGAGCGCCGAGCATGGCCCAGCCCGCTGCCCACATCAAATCAACCGTCTCCTGACTCATGAGACTTCACCGGAGGCAGCCTGCCTCTGCCGTGTATATCTTTTTTTCTCTCCGGCATACTGGAAGAGCCTTTCGCTAACGGCACTGATCGCCAATACAACCATCAACCACACAATCCACCGATGACGATTGATGGCAACGTAACCCCAACACAACGCAGCAACGAGCCAGATGACAATCGACAAGGTCGGAAATTTTGGCGCCAGAACTGCTGCTGGAATCTTAAGCCGATCGGCGGCTAATTTGGCTTCCGTTTCGGAGAGTCTATACCCCACGGGCAGCTCGGCACCGCAAAAACCGCATTTGCAATTCCTGCGGTTGTAAACCACTCCATTGCAACTTGGACATTGAAGACTCATCGCATTTATTGTGGCCTGGCCGGAACCGGCGTGGAACGCGCAGACGCGCCTGCGCTCCGCGTCTGCTGCGCTCCGCGCAGCCACCTCGCCGGTTCAACTCAACCCAAACCTCGCGCTTGACTCATGAGCCCTCTCACGAGGCGCCATGAGCATGGACCGCGGTCAGCGGAGCGGGCGTTTCGTGTTCGTGACACGCCTGAACCTCGACGGTGACGTGAACCAGTTCCTCGTGTGCGCGGAACAACGCGCGATAGTCCTCCACCGGTTTCGGTTGGTGGGCCACGATGGCCACGATGGCCGCAAATTTGCCGGCGCCGATCTGCCAGATGTGCAAATCCGTCACGAGCGAATCACCATCCGCCTCCACATCCCGCCGCATCACCTCCGGCAGGTCGGAGGTTTCCGGCGTGCGATCCAGCAGGATGCCGCTGGTATCCCGCACCAGGCCATAAGCCCACAGGCCTACAATCAGGCTCCCCACCAGGCCCATCACCGGATCCAACCAGGACCAGCCGTAAAACTTTCCCGCCAGCAACGCGACAATCGCCGTCACCGACGTCATGGCATCGGCCAGCACGTGCAAATAAGCCGCGCGCAAATTCAAGTCGTGATGCTCCTGCGTGCCGCCGTGGGAATGATGATGGTCATGGTCGTGCGGGTGCTCATGACCGTGGTGGTGGTGATGATGATGGTGGGCGTCCTTGAAAATCAGCGCGCAGACCAGATTGACCACCAGACCGATGACCGCGACGAGAATGGCCTGGTCGAAGTGAATGGGCGCCGGCGTGAACAACCGGTGCACTGATTCTCCCGCCATCAACAGGGCGACCATGGCCAGGACGATGGCGCTCGCGAACCCGCCCAGCACGCCCATCTTGCCCGTGCCGAAACTGTAACGCGCATCCCGGGCATGCTTGCGACTGAAATGATACGCCAGCGCCGTGATCAGGAACGCGGCCACATGCGTGCTCATGTGCCAGCCATCGGCCAGCAGCGCCATCGAGTTGAAGGTGACGCCCGCGGCAATCTCCACCAACATCATCACCGCGGTGATGACGATGACGAGCCGGGTGCGGCTTTCGGCCACGGACGAATCCGCGGTGAAATCGTGCGAGTGTTGCCAGGCTGCCGGATTGGCGCGATGCATGGGCGGGAGAATAAATCGCCAACCGCCGGACCGCAATGCGCCGCCGCGTCACGGCTGGGCCAGCCGATAGTAACGATTGCCCTGCGGCGGGTTGACCACGATGAATTTGTTCGTGCCGTCGTTGTTCACGCTTTCCGCCGGTGCCACCCAGTTGGTGGTGCCAAGATTGAGGTTCTGTTGCAGCACCCAGCCGTCCGCGGGCGCGGGCCAGGCAACCACCACCGTGTTCGTGCTCGTGCGGAAAATGCTCAGCCGCGGCGCGCCCGGCGTCTGCACCGCGTAGAGCGACCAGAAGCCGCCCGTGACCGAGTAAGGGCCGCCCTGCAACGTCTGCGGGCTGGCATCGGGCTGGCCAATGGTGCCGGAGACCGAATACACACCACCGGTGCTCGTGCCGCCGCCGCCATCCACGGTAAACCAGTCGATGGAGTATTGCGCCATGGCGCCCAGCGCGGCGAGCAGCACGCCGACCGCGACGATGAGGCGCCCGGCGCGGGTCCGGGTCGGCCGGATGCCCGGCGGGGTGCCGGCGGGATGGACTTGGTTGTTCATGGTGTCCGCCTGTTTATCAGATTTCATTTCCCGCCTCCATTCAACAGTTGGTTTAACTGACCTTCCAGCTTGTCCAGCCGGGTTTGCAACGCCGTGATTTCGGATTCTTTCTCTTCCAACCTCTGGTTCAAGCCTTGAATCGCCGCCAGCGCCACGCCATCGGCATCCACCATGGCGATGTGCTTGTCGTCCGCCCCGACGTGGAACGCCGCCTGAAAATCCTGCGCCACCGGACCGAGGTGCGGCGTCGTTTCGCCGATGTAGTTCCAGCGTTGAATCGGCAGTTCAACCACCTGTTCCAGAATCCGCGCCGAATCCACCGGCGCGAAATGCTCCTTCACGTTCCGGTCGCTGGAGCCAATCACCGTGCCGGTGGCCAGAATGTTGCCCACGACGTGCAGACTCTCCTGCGGGGCGTTCGTGCCAATTCCCATGCGTCCGCTGGCCGCAAAGGTGAACAACGGCGCGGCCGAGCTGTTGTAGATGCGCAGGGCGTTGAGCGATGCGCTGCCGCTGCCATCGTAGCCCAGGCTCATCGCCATGTTGCCGGCGCTCTCGTAGAAGCTGATGCCATTCAGGGTGCCGTTGGTGGCGACAGGATTTGAGCCGCCGCCGACGAGCAGATTGAGCAGATTGGCGGCAGAGGCGCTGACGGGAGCCAGCGTGCGGTGGAGCACGGTGCCACCATTGACCTGCAATGCGCCCACGGGATTCGTGGTGCCGATCCCGACGCCGCCACTGGCCCGGATGAGAAACTGGTTGCTGCCGCTTGAGGCAAAGTCGGCGTCCGTCGCGTCCGCCCAGACAAACGTGCCGAAATGGTTCGCCTTGGCCCGGTGCCCGGCCGCAAACGCAGAGCCCGCGGCGGTGTTGCCCGAGCCGCCCGGAATCACCGCCCCGCCGCCATCGGCCAGGATGGTGTTGCCGTAACCACCGCCAATGGTCGCATAATCCGCGTTGGACTGGATCGTGTTGCCGGAGCCGCCGCTGATGGTGCTGAAGTCCGCATTGGTAACGATGGTCTGGCTGGCCCCACCGGCAATCGTATCGGCGCCGCCGAATGTTACGGTGCCGCTTCCGCGCGTGGCCCAGATGTAATTGGCCACCCCGCCGCCAATGGCCGATCCGTTTCCAAAGAATCCGTCCCCGGCAATCCGGTTCTCGGAACCGCCGGCAATGGTGGAGTGCCCAGACAACAGAACTTGATTCTGATACCCGCCCGCAACCGTCGCATCGCCCCCATTGACCAGATTCAGCCGCCCACCGCCCACCGTTCCAAAATCCGCCAGCACCGCGTTGGTTGACCGGAAGCCGCCGTCGTTAGTCGCCCCGCCGCCGGCGATGGTCGCGCCCACGATGCCCGGTGCGACGAAATTGCCCAAGGATCCGCCAATGACATTGGGGGCGCCGCTGCCATTATTCTCCAGCCGCAACGCGCGGCTGCCATTGACGCGCATTTCCAGCGGCTGGTCATCCGTCGTGCCCAGAAAGTCCGCCCCCGCGCTGGTGCCGGCGTTGCCGTTGAGCAGCCAGACCTGGCTGGTCCGCGCCACGTTGCCGGCGAGCCGCTCGTCCGGCACGGTCCCGGACACGAGTTCCGCCGCATTCAATCCGGTCAAACCCGCGCCGCTGCCGGCAAAACTGTTGCTGGCGTTGTCAAACACCACCACCTCCGAGTAGGTGCCCCCGAGATTGGTGCTGGGCAGCGGGCCGCTCAATTGCGCCGCCGGGAGCACGCCCGTCAAATTCCCCGCCGCCACGGCATAAGGAGCTGGCGTCAGCCGTTGTCGCGGTGACAGCAAAGTGAATGGCCCGATGACGGTGCGCATTTCAAGCTGCAGCCAGCGGTCGGGGCCGGTGAAATTCGGGCCGAAGTCGAGCGGCAAAACGAAGAGGCCGTTGGTGGCCTGCACGATGACGCTGGCCGGATTGTTGGCCGCCACTTGCGTGCCATTGGTCGGCGCATCCCAGAGCGTGGGCTGAAACTCCACGCTGCCGGTGAAGGCGCCATTGCCGCTGTCCAGCCGGCCCTGATACGTGAAAGCCGTGCCTTGGGCCGAGGCGATTTGCAGCCCGAGGCCGGGCGCGGCAAACAGCAGCAGCCACCGGGCGCGGCCGAGAAATGTGATTTGATTTTTCATGCGCACGTTCCTTTCAATCGAACCCGTCGCGAGACTTGGTTTGCGGTTCATCGGGCGGCCTTCGCTGGCCGCCCGCGCCACGCGCCGTCACCCACGGCAACCGGGTGCGCACGTTGGTTTGGCCGGCAATGATTGTTGCGCTCACGGGACGCGTCATTGCGGGCCAATCGCTATGAAATGAAAAAACTGGTCGGACGCGGTGCCGTTGGCGTCCCAAGTGTCAATGTAAACGACGCCGGCGCTCGGCGAAGAGACGGTGGCCATTTGGGCGATGCCGTGTTGCACCGTCGCCACCACCACCGGCGCGCCGCTGAAAGCGGGACTGAAAGTGACGGTGTAGGCACCAGTGCCCGTGTGCGACACCGTGAAACCCGACCCCACGAGGATGACGCCGTCATTGCGCACCTGGCCGCGCACCAGGCGCATTCCAGATTCCGACGTGCCGAGCGCGGTGTATTGCCCGCTGGATCCCAGCGCAATCTGGCCACGCACGTCCAGTTTGGCGTTGGGCGCCGGAGTGCCGATGCCGACCGAGCCGTAATACTTTACCGTTAGGAGCTGATTCCCGGCCGGTGCGTCGAGAAAGGCAAACTCGCCCCCGCTGCCGCCCAGATGGAAGCGGTATTGGTAGTTCGTCGAGCCGATGCCGTAACCGCCGGGAAACAGGATCTTCGAATCGGCCGAATTGAATCCGAAGTCCAGCGGCGCATTGGGAAAGGTTGTGCCGATGCCGACCCGCTGCCGGGCATCCCAGACCAACGCCACCTGCGCGCCGTTGGTGCCGTAGCTGCCCAGCGCCCCGCCACCTTCACCAAACAGCACCGGACCATTCGGACCATTGTCATAAAACGAGCCGGTAAAATTCTTCTTTCCCGCCGCATACCAGCCCAGCCCGTTCTTCACGTTGTTGTCGCCGCGCAACCACAGATTGCCGTCATTCAACCGCAGGTCGGTCGTCTGCATTTCCCCCGAGACCGTGGCGTCGCCGTTGACGGTGATGTTGCCGTTGAACGTGTTGTCCGAATTGAGCCAGGCCACGGGCGCGTCGGACTGTTTCCGGATGGCAAAGACATGCGCGGCACTGGAGCCTGCCGCGATGGCCAGAACATTATTTAACCCGGCGGGAACACCGGACTCGCCGTAAGTGTTGTCGCCCCAGGCCACCACGGTTCCGTCCGCTTTCAAGGCGGCGCTGCTGATGAACCCGGCGGCGATGGCGACCACGTTGCTCAAACCCGGCGGGACAATCGCCTGGCCATAGTCAACACCATCGTCGGGATTGTTGGTCAGGCCGGCGCCCCACGCCACCACCGTGCCGTCGTTTTTCAACGCCAGTGTATGAACCGCGCCGGCCGAGATGGCCACGACGTTGCTCAGCCCCGGCGGAATGTTGGTCTCGCCATAACCGGCGCCACCCCATGCGACCACGGTCCCGTCGCTGCGCAGCGCCGCGCTGAAAGTGTCACCGGCGGAAATCGCCGTGACGTTGCTCAACCCCGGCGGCACGATCGACTGGCCCGTGTCCGGAATGCTCCCGGCGTTGGTGGTGCCCGCCCCCCACGCGACAACCGTGCCGTCCGCTTTCAGGGCCAGACTGTGATAGACCCCCCGCGGAAATGGCCACCGCGGTCGTCAAATTGGAGGGCACGAGGGATTGACCGTAATCGGATCCGCTGCCTCCGCCGTTGGTCAGCCCCGCGCCCCACGCCACGACCGTTCCGTTGGCACGCAAGGCCAGGCTGTGAGCCAGGCCCGCAGAAATCGCGATCACGTTGCTCAAGCCTTCCGGCACGATGGCCTGGCCAAAATCAAAAAGGCTGCCCGGATCGTTCGTCCGCCCCGCGCCCCAGGCAATGACCGTGCCGTCGGCTTTCAACGCGAGGCTGTGGCCCTGGCCCGCGGCGACGCTGACAATGTTCTGCGCGTTGGTCGGAGCGCTGCGCTGCCCATACTGATCCCAGCCCCAGGACGTGAGCGAAGTATTGGTCGAGAACAGCACCAGCGACGTCGGCGAAAGGTTCGTCAGGCCCGTGCCGTCACCGCTGAACCCGCCGCTGAAAGTGTTGCTGCCGTTGTTGAACGTCACCGCGCCCGAATACGTTCCCCCCAGCTGCGTGGCGGGCAGCGTGCCGGTCAATTGCGAGGCGGCAATCACCCCCTGCACTCCGATGGCATACGGCGCGGCCGTCAACCGCTGGGCCGGATTCAACGCCGCAAAGCCGTTCACACCGTCGTTGAACCAGATGCGCAATTCCAAATCCGGCCGGGCAAAAATCGCCGCGTCCAGCGCCGCCATGTTCGCCAGCGCCGGGTCGCCCAACGTCACCGTGAACAGACCGTTGCTGACGGCCACGCTCACGGCGGCGCCCGGTTCGCTGCCGTCCACGCTCGTGCCGTCGTTGCTCCAGTAGGTCGTGTAGAAAATATTGTCGGGCGGCGCGGCGATCGTCACGACCGGCGCGCTGGCATAGCCGGCGCCCGGCGTCAGCACGGTGATGCCGTTGACCACGCCGCCACTGACGTTGGCGACGGCGGTGGCGCCGGAACCGCCGCCACCTGAAAAAATCACCCCCGCATTGCCGGTATAGCCGCTGCCGCCATCCGTAATCGCGCAACTGCTGACGAACTGGTTGGGCGCCACGCCACCCATGATGGCCGTGGCGGTGGCGCGCCGGCTGGTGTTGGTGCTGGTGACGAGCGCAAACTTGAACTGCCCCACGCCGTTGAAGTCACTGCCGCCGCTGCGGACGCGGCCCTGATAGGTGAACAGCACGCCCTGGGCCAAAGCGGCAGGCGCTTGGCCGAGCAGGCCGGCAAGCCCGGCGAGCGCTGCGGCGCGGACGATGTTGCGCGGGCAAAGGGAGGCTGGATTCATAGGCTGGAGGAGGTTGGCGGCCGCGGCAGGCGTTGACCGCTGCGGCTCTGGAATGGTTGCAGAAGCATTCCCGCCTACCGCGGACGGTTCCTTCAGTCCAATTTGAAGGCCCCTGGAGCGTCAGGTGCGGCCCTCATCCTGGCTGGCCGCCCGTGTCACGGAATGGCGCAAGTTGTCGCTCTAATCTTCCAAAGCAGCGTTTCTAAATCCACTGAAGCAAAAGTTCAAGCCTGAATCGCCGGCCGCCGGCCGCGACGCGGAGGAAAGTTGTATTCGGCACCGGGACAGGTGTTATGTATCGTGGCGCCACCAAACCCGATGAACCTCACGATGAACAAGCTCGGCTGGATGCTTCCTTTGCTCACCGCCACCTGCCTTTGGGCGGCCGACAAACCTGAGCCTGTGGCCCACACCGGGACGAACGAATCTCCCGCCCGGGCCAAATCGGCGAAGACCAAAGCCGATGACCAGTCGCTGGCCACGATTCCGGACGCCACGCACCAGCCGGTGCTCACGACCAATTCAATCACGGTTGGAGGCGAGCGGCTGACGTATGTCGCGGAGACCGGCATGCTGCCGTTGCTCAAGGCCGACGGCACGGCGCGCGCCTCGGTGTTTTACGTTGCCTACACGCTGCCAGGCGCCACCAATCACGCCGCCCGCCCGGTCACATTCTGTTTCAACGGCGGCCCCGGCTCTTCGTCGGTCTGGCTTCACTTGGGTGCCTTCGGTCCGCGGCGCGTGAAGATGAACGACGATGGCACCCTGCCCCGGCCGCCATTTGGCCTGCAGGACAACGCGTATTCGATTCTGCCCGCGACAGACCTGGTGTTCATCGATCCAGTGGCCACCGGTTTCAGCCGGCCAGCCAAGGAGGAAAAGAGCGACCAGTTCTTCGGGCAGTCCGGCGACATCGAATCCGTGGGCGATTTCATCCGGCTCTGGACCACGCGCAACGAGCGCTGGCTCTCGCCCAAATTCCTGTGTGGCGAAAGCTACGGCGTGTTCCGCGCCGCGGGCCTGGCGGAACATTTGCGCTCGCGCTACGGCATGTATCTCAACGGGCTGATCCTCGTCTCGGGCGTGCTGGATTTCGCCACGCTGAGCGACGGGCCGGCGAATGATCTGCCGGACCTGGTCTTTCTGCCCAGCTACACGGCCGTGGCCCATTTCCATCGGAAACTTCCGCCGGATTTGCAGGCCGATCTGCCGAAAGCCCTGGCGGAAGCCCGCAATTTTTGTCGCACCGAATATCCCACGGCCTTGCTGCAAGGCGCGGCGCTGCCGGCCGAGGAGCGGTCCAGAATCGTTCAAGAACTGGCGCGCCTGACCGGCCTGCCTGCAACACTGATTGAGGACAACAATCTGCGCGTTGACGCCTCGGTGTTTCGCAAGGCCCTGTTGAAGGACAAAGGCGAAATCATCGGCCGCTACGACGGGCGCATCACCGGCCGCGATGCCGATCCGGCCTCGCCGGTGCCGCGGTTCGACCCTTCCTATGCCGCCGCTTACGGCCCCTTCTCCGCCGCCATGAACGCCTACGTGCGCGGGGAGTTAAAGTTCGTGGACGATCTGCCCTACGAAATCCTCACCGGCACCGGGCCGTGGAATTTTGACGTGCGCAACAGCTATCCCAGCGTGTCCGGACAGCTTGCGTCCGCACTGAGCCAGAATCCGCACCTGCGGGTGCTGGTGTGCGCCGGTTTGTGCGACCTGGCCTGCCCGGAGGCGGGCATCCGTTACTCCGTCGAACACATGCCGCTCGATCCCGCCTACCGCGCCCACATCACGTTCGCGGAATTTCAGGCCGGCCACATGATGTATGTGAATCTGCCCGACTTGCAAAAGCTGCAGGGCGACGTGGAAAAATTCATTCGCGAGTAACGCCGCAGTCCGCGCACACGTCGCCGCTTCACAACCGTCCGGCGCTTGGCAGACGGCCCCGACCGTCCGGCAGCGGCGCGCCATGTTCAGCCCGGCCCGTTCTGCAAATTGCGTTTCCCCCGCCCCGCTTTCCTGTTTTCCTGAGTTTCGGATCCGCCAACATGATTGCCCGCGTCACCCTCGAAATCGCCCTCCGCAAGGAATTCGATTATGCCATTCCGCCCGAGCTGGCCGGCCAGGTGGATGTCGGTTCCCGTGTGCAGGTGCCGTTCGGTCCGCGCAAGGTCCTCGGCGTCGTGACCGCCGTGGCCGAGGAATCCGAGCACACCCAACTCAAGAGCATCATCAAAATCATCGGGGCGCAAACGCTCGTCACGCCCAAGGTGCTCGCGCTCGCCCGGTGGATTGCGGATTACTATTGCTGCCCGCCCGAAATCGCCCTCAAGAGCGTCCTGCCCGAGGCGGTGCGCAAGGAGGAGGCGGGCTGGCGCGAACGGCTGTTTGTGCGCGCGCTGCCGGTGACGGGAGAATTCCCCAAACTGCCCAGGCGCCAGCAGGAAGTCTGGAACCTCATTGAGGAACGGCGGGAACTGCCATTGCAGGAACTGCTCGCGCTCGCGGAAACCACCGCCGCCACCGTGCGCCGCCTCGAAGATCACGGGCTCATCAACATCAGCAGCGAGATTTCCGAACGCGACCCCTACGCGCATGAGCAGATCGTGCCCACGCAGGCGATGGCACTGAACGCGGCGCAAGCCAAAGCGTTCGAGGCAATCAAGGCCGCGATGGACGCCGGTGGCACCCGCGTCCCGCGGGTCGGTTCGGGCGTCCCGCCCGAACCTCAACCTTCAACCTTCCTCCTCCACGGCGTCACGGGCTCCGGCAAGACCGAGGTTTACCTTCAGGCCATCGACCACGCACTGACTCAGGGCAAGGGCGCCATCGTGCTCGTGCCGGAAATCTCGCTCACACCGCAGACGGTTGAACGGTTCAAAGCCCGCTTCAGTCACGGCCCAAATCAGACATTGGTGGCCGTGCTGCATTCGCACCTTTCCGCGGGCGAACGCCATGATGAATGGCACAAAATCCGCCAGGGCCGCGCGCGCATTGTGATTGGCGCACGCTCGGCGATTTTCGCGCCGGTTGAACCGCTCGGGCTCATCATTGTGGACGAGGAACACGAGCACACCTACAAACAGGAAGAAGCACCGCGTTACCACGCGCGCGATGTCGCGGTGGTGCGCGGCCAGCGTGAGGACGCCGTGGTTGTGCTCGGCTCCGCCACGCCCTCGCTCGAGAGTTTTTACAACTGCAAGAAGGGCAAATACACGCTCCTCGAACTCCCGGAGCGCGCCGACCACGCGAAGCTCCCGCTGGTCCGCGTCGTGGACATGCGCCAGACCGCGCGCAAGGAAAAGGGCATCCCGATCTTTTCGCCGCAGTTGAAGGAAGCCATCCACCAACGCCTCGAACGCGGTGAGCAGACCATTTTGTTTTTGAACCGCCGCGGCTATTCGTCGTCCCTGGAATGCCCCAAGTGCGGCTTCGTGGCGGAATGCCCGAATTGCAGCATCTCGCTCACCTATCATCGCCGCGAACAAAAGCTCGCCTGCCACATTTGCGGTCACCAGGACAAGGTCCCCGCGGCGTGCCCAAAGTGTCAGAACCCCGCCATTCGCTACGCCGGTCTGGGCACGGAAAAAGTCGAGGACATCCTTGGCAAACTGTTCCCTCAGGCCCGGCTGCGCCGCATGGATTCAGACATCATGAAGCGCAAGGAAGATTACCGCCGCGTGCTCGGCGAATTTCGCACCGGCAAGGTGGACATCCTCGTCGGCACGCAGATGATCGCCAAGGGCCTGCATTTTCCCAACGTGACCCTCGTCGGCATCATCTTCGCCGACATGGCGCTGCATCAGCCCGATTTCCGCGCCGGCGAACGCACCTTCCAATTGCTCACACAAGTCTCTGGCCGCGCCGGCCGGGGCGACGTCGAAGGCGAGGTGTTTGTGCAAAGCTTCACGCCCTTTCATCCGGCCATTCAATATGCGCGCCGCCACGACTTCGCGGGCTTCTACGAACAGGAGATTGAGTTCCGGCAGCAATTGAACTACCCGCCCTTCGCGCGCATCGCCCTGCTGACGCTCAAAGGGCGCAACGAGCAAAAAGTCCAGTTCGCCGCTGAACATCTCCGGCGCGAACTTGAAAACCTGACGGGCAATCTGGCCGGCACCATCCTGTTGGGCCCCGCGCCCGCGCCGTTGCTGCGCGCCGAAACGTTCTACCGCTATCAAATCATGCTGCGCGTGCGCCAGATGCCCGAACTGAGCCGGCGGCTCGCCCGGTTGTTCACCGGCCTCGTCCTCCCCGACGACGTGACCGCCACCGTGGACATCGATCCGGTGAGCCTCTCCTGAATCCGTCCTGCCGCACGCGAAAGCGGTGTTGAACGGAAAGGCGCACGGCCCAAAAAACGAATCTTGCACCGCGCGAGTTGGCGATTAAGCTTCGGGACGCTTCAGGCGGCGGGGTAGCCAAGTGGTAAGGCAGAGCTCTGCAAAAGCTCCATTCGTCGGTTCGATTCCGACCCTCGCCTCCAACTAAAACCCTTTGTTTATAGGGGTTTTGTTGGGGTGGGAGGGAAAATCTTCAACGAAATCTTCAACGGTTTTAGCTCCCGCTCACTATCCGGCACGAACACGGCACATACACGCCGAGTGCCCGGATGCGGGAGAAATCCAAGCCTCATATCCTTACAAAATGAAAGCGCAGGATATGACGCAACGGTATCGGAAGTTCAAACGCTCCTGGGGCATGTGGTATGCCTTCGACAATGTGACGGGCAATTCGGTCAGCCTCAAAACCCGCGTGAAGGCGGAAGCGGAAACCAAAGTTGCCGCCATGAACGAGACGGAACGCCAGCCGTCAATCAGCCTCGGGCTGGCCAAAGTGTATCTCAACGCCACTGACCCCAAGTTGGCAACCCGCACCTGGCAGGAGGTCATGGAACACATCGTCGCCAAAAAGAAGGATGAGACGCAGCGACGGTGGGAAGTGGCGATCAAGGATGCGAATTTTGACTGCATCCGCAACCTGCCGGTGGCCGAGACACGGCCCGAACATTTCGACAAGGCGCTGGCCGATGGCAAAGTGTCCACCAATGTTTATCTCCGCCGCATTCACAATCACGCGCTCGGCATGGAATGGTTGCTCAAGTCGGTCATTCCTCGGTTGCAATGGCCGAAGCCGGTGTTCAAGCCGAAGCGCGCCATCACGGCTGAGGAACATCGCAGAATCCTCGATGCCGAAGCCATTGCGGCGAAACGCAACCAGGGTTCACGAAACAGCGATCAACCTCACTATGACGAACGTCGCGACTTTTACGAACTCCTCTGGCACACGGGCGCGGCGCAGTCGGATGCGGCCCATCTGCTGGCGGAGGATGTGGACTGGAATCAGCGGACGATTTGTTACTCGCGCAAGAAGCTCAAGGGCCGCGCCAACATCAAGCCGGCGCTGATCCGGTTCGGCGCGGAAGTGGAAGCCATCCTGCGGCGGCGTCCTCAGACCGGGCCGCTGTTCCCCTACTTGCGCACGGTGCGGGCGGGAGATCGGGCAACGGAGTTCCGGCAGCGGGTCGTCGGACTTGGCATCAAGGGCGTGTCGTTGCATTCGTATCGGTATGCGTGGGCCGAACGCGCTTTGAAGTGCGGCTACCCGGAGCGGTTCGCGCAACAGGCTCTCGGACACAACTCGAAGGCAGTCCATCACGCTTACTCGAAACACGCCGAAGTGACCGTGCCGTCGCTGGATGATTGGGAAAAGTCCTTCCGGACGGGCACTATTTCAAAGCCTGAACTGCCGGAAGTGAAGGTGTTGCCGGTAAATTTTCGCAGTGCGCCGGCATCGCCAGACAAGCATGAAAGTGACGGTGAATCGTTGGCACTCGCGCAACGGAATTGAAAGTTGAATCGTTGGGAATGGGTGCAAGGGCTGTGACCGATAAGGCGGGTGTTCCGGCCGCCACGAGCGGAGCGGGCGGAACATTGCGGTGACGTTCAAAACTATGGCGGCGGTTCGGTCGGTCGCCGGGGGGCTTGAAGCCCGACTCTGAAGATCGAGGATGTGAGGGGCTTTACGGCCAGGTGCTTCTACTGATACTCGCTGGTGAATGGAATTGGCGGGATTTCAGCGTCAGCAAATGGCAATTGACTGGAAGGAATGTGAGGATTGACAGGAAACGGAATACATATACTGCTGCCAATAAGCAGTTTGCAAAATATAAATCAGAACTTGCATTTTAACTAAATGACAAAGTGCATGTCATGCAGTATTGTGTTTGACATTTAGTGCATGGATTGCGATTATGTCGTCAAGAAAGGCGATAGATATGAACGAAAATGAACAAATACGCGGTATTTTGGTGAAGTTGCGGGAGAAGGCTGGGCTGTCTCAGGCACAACTGGCCGAGCGGTTGCAGTTCAATGCGAGTCGGGTTTCCCGGCTGGAGTCAGGAGGAACGGAGCTAACGTTGGAGGACGCAGAGCTGATTGCGTCAGGGATCGCATCCGAGGAATCCAAGGCGTTTGCGGACTATCTTCGGAGCGAGTGGAAAATCCTCGAACGTCCCGGCTTCAACCATGTCAGCCTGGCCTCGCTGTGGAAAGCGGAGGAAGCATTGCAGCGCGTGGCGGAACTGGAGAGCGACCCTGATCTTAAGAACGCCTTCGTGCAACAAATCCGTTCCTGCCGTCAGGCATTGGAGCGGGCGGCGAATGCGCTGCGCTCGACGGAGCATCCCATTTCTTTGATTGGCGCACCGGGGGTCGGCAAGACAACGGTGATTTGCACGCTGGCACAGTTACGCAAGGGTGATTGGGATTCCGATCTCGACAAACAAATGGCACTGCAAACCGGCGGTGGCCGTCAGACCTTGTGCGAGGTGCATGTGCGCAACGGTGGTGAGTTCAACATTTCGGTTGAAGCCTGCACGCCAGAAGAACTGCAACAGTATGTGGGCGAGTTCTGTGATGATCTGCTGGCGGAATTGAATCCCGACAAAGGCGGTTCGCGAGAAGGCCCTGGTCTGAGCGCTGAGGTGGACCGCGCCATCCGCAACATGACCGGCCTGACTGTCAAACGGAGTAAGGATGCGGACGGGAAAATTGTCCGCGACGACCGCGCCCTCGATCTGGCGAAACAGTTCCCCAAGAAGGAAGACCTGATGGTGCAGGTGCTATTGAAACTGGACCTGCCCCGGCGTAACCGAACTTCCATTTCCTTTCCGCGAGAGTCCACAATGGCCGGCCTGGAGTGGGTTTCCAAAACTTTTGCCGAGGTCAATTACGGCCGTCACCCTGAATTTTCGCTGCCGCGCCGCATTGAAATCACCGTGCCGAAGCGGGTGTTGAACACGGATGAATTTGACCTACGCCTGATTGATACGCGGGGCGTGGATGAGCCGACCGCACCGCGCCGGGATTTGCAGGCCTATTTGGATGATCCGCGCGCCGCGATCGTGTTGTGCTCCGGCTTCAACGACGCGCCGGAAGCGGCGGTGCAAGCGGTCATCGAGCGTGCTGTGGAAGGCGGATTGCAGCAGGAACTTATCAAGCGCGGGGTCTTGCTGGTGTTGCCAGGCGGCGATGAAGATTGCACGTTGCGCGATCCCGTGACGGGCGAACGGGTTGCCAACGCCAAAGAGGGCCGGGAAATTCGGCGGGAGCAAATCGCCCCGACGCTGCACCCGTTTGGCGTGCGGCATCTTCCGGTGGTGTTTGCAGATGTTCGGTCTCCGGAAGACTGCGAGGAGCTGCGGCGGGCATTGGTCAGCAAGATCAAGGAAATCCGGCAACGGCAGGAGAAGGAGATTGAGAGCCTTTCAGCGACGATTGACCGGCTGATTGCCAATCGGAAAGACGCGGAGACGCGGGCCGTGTTCGAGGCAGCGACAAAGGATTTGCGCAACTGGTTTGCCTCGCACGCCACCCTGCCACCGGCCGACATGGAAGTGCAAAGCGCCCTGATCGAGGAAATGGACGGGTTGCGGTATGCCTCGAGCTTGCGGGCGTCAGTTAATCGCCGCGGGAACTGGCACAACTTTGATTACTGGCACGGCCTGGGATTTGGCACGCGGCGCGAAGCGGTGGCACGGGCCGCGAAGCAGGTAGAGGAACTCAAAGTATTGATTGCCGCCGTGCTGCGCGATGACCAATTGTCTCCCGCGCATGACTTCATCAAGCACTTTGCCAACGAGTTGGAGAAGTCGGTGAGTGATTATTACCAGTGGACGCAATCGCTGGGCGAAGGCGCGTTTCAAAACCAGTTGGGCGAAGACTTCGACTACTGGAAGCGTTGCCAGGACCGGTGGGGTGGCGGGCCGGGCTACAAGACAGAGATCCGGCAGTGGACCTCGCGCTGGTTTGATGCGGACGCCAGCAAGCAACGGAGCGAGTTTGTGGAAACCGAACTGCAGCGCCAGTGGAAGGAGTTGTTCCAACAACTGAATGCGCAACTGTCGTCCGCAGACCCGGAGGCGAGCGCGGTCGCCAATTAGGTCCGTGGGCGGAGGATTTAGCACTAAAACCCTGCATTCGACTCTCATTTTCCGTGAATCGTTTTTACGCAATAGAACGTGCTTGCTATTATGGCAAACATGCGTTAAATGGATTCACGAGCGCCGGAAAGGTGTTCGTAGGCAGGATGACAACGTGATGAAAGAACGACTTGGCAGGCTGGCGGAGATTCGGACGGGTTATCCGTTCCGCGGTCGCATTGACCGCGTGGAAGACGGCAATTGCCGGCTGGTGCAGATGGGTGATGTGCGGGCCAGCGCCGGCGATGTGACCGACGTGGCGGCGCGGGTGAATCTGCCGGAAGGTCCGGGCAAGCATGTGCTGCACTACGGCGACGTGCTGTTTGTCGGGCGCGGGATGCGGAACGAGGCGGCGACGTTCGTGGCCGAGGGCGGCAACGTGATCGCCGCGCCGCATCTGTTCGTGCTGCGGACGGAAGGCCGCGTGGCCTTCCCGGATTACCTGACGTGGTGGCTGAACCTGCCGGAGACGCAGGAGAAAATCCGGGCCATGCGGCGCGGCTCGGCCGTGCCGTTCGTGCCGATGAGCAACCTGGCCGCGCTGGAAGTGCCCCTGCCCAGCATCGACATGCAGAACCACATTGCGGGCATCCAACGCCTGAGCCTGCAGGAGCAAAGTCTGATGGAACAGATCCGGGAACGCCGCCGCGCCCTGGTGGACGGACTGCTGTTGGAAGCAGTGAGACGGACCACAGCGGGAAGCGCGACGGCAAACCATTAACGCGGAAGCAAACGAACCATTTACCAATACCATGAAAAAAATCAGCCAAGACGAAATCAACGACGTGGCGTGGAAGGCGTGCGACACGTTTCGCGGCACGATTGATCCCGCGCAATACAAGGATTACATCCTCGTGATGTTGTTCCTGAAATACCTGTCGGACGTGTGGAAGGACAAGCAGGAGGAATACGAGAAGGAGTTCAAGGGCGACAAGGAACGGGTGGCCCGCCGGCTGGCCCGCGAGCGCTTTGTGCTGCCCGCAGGGTGCGATTATTACACCCTCTACGCCAAGCGCAACGAGGCGAACATCGGCGAGCTGATCAACGTGGCGCTGGAGCAGATCGAGGATGCGAACAAGGCCAAGCTGGAGGGCGTGTTTCGCAACATTGATTTCAACTCGGAAGCCAATCTGGGCCAGACGAAGGAACGCAACAAGCGGCTGAAACATCTGCTGGAGGATTTTGCCGACGAACGGCTGGACCTGCGGCCCTCGGTGGTGGGCAAGCAGGACATCATTGGCAACACCTACCAGTATTTGATTGGCCGGTTTGCCAGCGACGCGGGGAAGAAGGGCGGCGAGTTCTACACGCCGGGTGAAGTCTCGGAACTGCTGGCGAAGCTGCTCGCGCCGAAAAGCGGCAACCGGATTTGCGACCCGACTTCCGGCAGCGGCTCGCTGCTGATTCAGGTGGGCGACCAGGTGAGCGACGGGAATTTTTCCCTCTACGGGCAGGAGATGAACGGCAGCACGTGGGCGTTGTGCCGGATGAACATGTTTCTGCACCACAAGGACAGTGCGCGGATTGAGTGGGGCGACACCATCACGAACCCGAAGCTGATCGAGAAAGATGCATTGATGAAGTTTGACGTGGTGGTGGCGAACATGCCGTTCTCGCTGGACAAGTGGGGCGCGGAAGGCGCGGAGGCGGACAAGTATCACCGCTTCCACCGCGGCGTGCCGCCGAAGAGCAAAGGCGATTATGCCTTCCTGTGCCACATGATTGAGACGGCGGTGGAAGGCACAGGCAAGGTGGGCGCGATCACGCCGCACGGCGTGCTGTTCCGTGGCGGCGCGGAAGGACGCATCCGCCAGGCGCTGATTGAGGAAAACCTGCTGGAAGCCGTGATTGGTCTGCCGCCTGGACTTTTTTACGGCACGGGCATCCCGGCGGTGATCCTGATTTTCAACAAGGGGAAGAAAACCAAGGACGTGCTGTTCATTGATGCGAGCCGGGAGTTTGTGGAGAGCACGAATCAGAACAAGCTGGGCGCGGAGCACATTGCAAAAATCGTGGCTACCTACAAGGCGTTTAAGACCGTGGACAAGTATGCCTACCGCGCCACGCCACAAGAAATTGCCGAGAACGATTACAATCTGAACATTCCGCGTTATGTGGACACATTTGAGCCTGAGAAGATGGTGGATTTGAAGGCCGTGCAAAAGGAGATCGAAACGCTCGAAGGCGAACTGGCCGGCGTGCGCAAGCAGATGGCGGGTTACTTGAAGGATCTCGGGGTATGAAGAAGCTCCCCGCTGGCTGGCAGATGATTGCTTTCGGTGAGATTGTGGAACAATCTCAATATGGGCTGTCCTCTTCGTCGAGTCCTGATGGACGCATCCCCATTTTGGGGATGAAGAACATCAATGATGGCAAGCTTGTGTGTGATGATGTCGCACGGGTCAACGTCTCCGAAGAGGAGTTGAAAAACTACCGTCTGGAAGCAGGCGATCTGCTGTTCAATCGCACAAACAGCCCTGATCTCGTGGGGAAAACGGCACTCTTTTCCGAAACAGGAGATTTCGTGTGCGCGTCTTATCTCGTCCGTTTTACCCTTCGACGGGACTTGGTTGACCCGCGCTTCGTCTGTTACTGGTTCAATACCGACCATTCGCAGCGGACTCTGCAACAACTGGCGACGAAAGCTGTTGCGCAGGCGAACATTAACCCCACGGCACTTCAGAAAATGTTTCGTTTGCCGTTGCCGTCCAAGTCGGAGCAAATCGAAATAGCGGATAGGTTGGCCTGCTGGGACGAAGCAATTTCTGGTGTAAAATCCATTCTGGCGGCGAAAACAGAGCAGAAGCGCGGGCTGATGCAGCAACTTTTGACAGGGCAGACGCGGTTCAAGGAGTTCAAGGGGGAGAAGTGGCGGCACTGTCATCTTGGCGATGTAGTCCAAGCAATGTCGCGCCCCGTGGCGTGGGATGAGAATGAGCTGTATCGGCTGGCTATTGTTCGCCGCTGGTGCGGCGGCGTGGATTTGCGCGAGTCACTCTACGGCCACCAGATCAAAGTGAAGAAGCTGCAGACGATCCGGACTGGTGATTTTCTCATTTCGCATATTCAAGCGGCCTACGGAGCAATGGCGCTCGTGCCCGAAGAATTTGACGGCGCGAAAGTATCTGAACTTTACACCATCCTTCGCCCCAAAGATCCCAAGGCATTTGACATTCGGATTTTGGGCTACCTCGGCCAGACAAAGCGGATGTGGTATATGGCGATTCAGGCGAGCAATGGATTTTTTGCGGAACGCTTGCGGCTGAATTTTGACCCGGACGAATTTTTGCACCTACCAGTGAACATTCCGCCGACATTTGCGGAACAGAAGAAGATCGCGGACACACTGGAAGCCTGCGACCGCGAAATCGAGTTGCTGCAAAAGCAACTCGCCGCGTTGAAGGAGCAAAAGCGCGGGCTGATGCAGAAACTGTTGACGGGAGAAGTGAGGGTGAAAACGAAATGAAGAAGGAAGAATGATGAATGCTGAACCAGTCAAAAACCAAGCTCCGGTCGAGCCGCGTTGTTACTCGCATGTGCTTCACTTTCCGAATAAGAGGCCATTTGACAACGCCGACCTCCGCTGGCCGGGGTTCATCGGAGAATTTGTTACCCCGATCGTGACGAGCCATCCCGAAGTGCTCTACTGGTTCTCGTTCTACGGAGCGTTCGCGCGTTTCCGCGTTCATACAGCAGATTACGAAGCCCTGCGCCCGCAGTTGGAGGCGTTGCGAGACAAGTTAGGTTTGGAGGACAGAGGGGAAGAAAAGGATTATGTCCTGGAGAATGATTTGGGGAGCGCTCGCTTTCGTGGGCCTAACTGCAAGGTGTCCGCAAAAGCGAGGGGGGAATCGGTTTTACGGGCGTTGAAGGGAGCAAGTGATTTGATGGTCGAGAGCGTCATTCAGCGCCCGGACGGCTATTGGGAATTTGAATTGAACGAAGACGTGTTGCAAAACCCTGTGAGCGGTCATCGATTCAGTGTTTGCCACCTTTTCCATAACCTGATGGACAGCAAAGCGCGGGTGTTTGCGTTTCATGATGCGCGGGGTTTCGACGGGGTTCTGTCACACATCTATTTTCATAACGCTCGACAGAAAGGGCAGATCGCGCCCGTGAGTGCGCAGCATCACGACATTTTGATGTGAACTAGAGGGTAAAATTTATACAACATGAGCAATCCCGCAAAATCGGTATCGGACAAGGATGGAAAGCGCTTTCTGCAACAAGCGTTCCACGAACAGCAAAAAGTTCTGCAAGCTCAACTGGAGTATGCCAAGAAAACCATAACGCATGACGGCAAGTGCGGCGACGTTACGGAAAAGCATTTCTTGAAATTGTTGGCGGCTTATTTGCCGAATCGCTATGCCGTGGACTCGGCCATCGTCATTGATAGCAAGGGCCAGACGAGCGACCAAATGGATGTGGTGATCTACGATTGCCAATATACCCCGTGCCTGCTGGACCAGCATGACCACAAATATATTCCAGCTGAAGCGGTCTATGCCGTGTTGGAAGTGAAGCCTGAAATCAATGCGAAGTATTTGACGTATGCCGGGAAAAAGGCGAGGTCCGTTCGCCGCCTGCACCGGACATCCATTCCGATACCGCACGCTGGAGGAACTCCATACCCCCCGAAGGCGCTATTTCCAATAACTGCGGGACTGATTGCCGCCGAAGTTGCTTGGAAGGATGGCTTCGGCAAGACATTTGCAAAACAGTTCAACGCGTTGAAAGGCGATCATCGCCTAGACTGTGTGCTGGCAGTAAGCAGCGCGTCGTTTGATGCCTTTGAAAAGAAGCCGCTGGTGGTGGGCGGGAACAATGCCTTGGTGTTCTTTTTGTTCAGGCTTTTGCAGAAGCTTCAGTCGTTGGGAACTGTGCCGGCCATTGATTGGAACGCCTACGCGTCCCAGCTCGCCAACGTCAAACTCCCCTGAAATAGACCTATGTTTGACTACAACGAGCAAATCCAAGCCTACGAGGATGACTGCGTCAATCTGCCGCAAGCCATCAAGGACAAGCTGCGTGGTCATCGCGAGGCCAACCGCACCCGGCTCAAGAACAACCGCCCGGATGGAATCCGCCTGAACGACAACCATTTCATCCCGCAAGGATCAATGGCAATCAACACGACGGTGCAAGAGGATGAAAATGCCTACGACATTGATGATGGTGTCTGGTTTCACGCGGATGATTTGAAGAAGCAGGACGGGACGGACTACACGGCCAAGGAGACGCAGGAAATGGTGCGGGACGCCCTGAAAGACGACAAGTTCAACAA